>CBFGOB010000304.1:0-3857 GCA_965650215.1 uncultured bacterium
CACAGGGATCATGGATGCTGGTGGATCAAGGGGTTTTCGGGATCCTGATGCGCGGCAAGCCGGATGTCCGGCCGATCGCGACTCCCGGTCACGAGCAGTTCATCTTCCAATTGCCGGCCCGCGCGGAGATCGGTCCCTGCCATTTTCAAGCAGCGGCTGGGGGTGCCATCAAGCTTTCACCGCCTGCCACGCGTCTTCCATTTGCGCGAGGCTTGCGCTTTGGAGGTCGAGGCCCTGGGCGAGCAGCGCTTGTTCCATCGCGCCGAAGCGCTGTTCAAACTTCGTGTTGGCGCGGGTCATGATGACTTCCGGGTCGAGATGGCGGAAGCGGGCGAGGTTGACGACCGAGAACAGGATGTCACCGAGCTCTTCGGCGATGTGATCCTCGTCGCCGGTGGTGAGCGCCTCCTCGATTTCGGCGATCTCCTCCTTGAGTTTGCCGATCACGCCTTCGATGTCCGGCCAGTCGAAGCCGACCTTGGCGGCCTTTTTTTGCAGCTTTGCCGCACGGATCAGTCCCGGCAGACCTTTGCCGACGCCGTGCAGGTAGGGTTCTTGTTCGTCGCCTTTTTCACTGCGTTTGATCGCATCCCATTGCCGCAACACGGCCTCGCTGTCGTTGGCGTCGCTTTGGGCAAACACGTGCGGGTGCCGCCGTACCAGCTTGTCGCTGATCCCGCGGGCAACGTCGTCGAGGTTGTAGCGTCCGGCTTCCTCCGCGATTTCGCTGTGGAAAACCACCTGGAGCAGGAGGTCCCCGAGTTCTTCCTTCAGGTGCTCGTGATCACCGCGTTCGATGGTGTCGATGGTTTCGTAGGCCTCCTCGATGAGGTTCGGGACAATCGATTCGTGGGTTTGCTCCGCATCCCAGGGGCAGCCGCCCGGCGCACGCAGGCGGTGCATGATCGCCCGCAGGCGCGTGAGCTGCTTCCCATCCTCCGGGCAATCGATCATTTCATTGTCGGTCATGGTCGGGGCGCGGTGGGAGGTTGAAAGTTATTGGTTATTAGTTATCAGGGGGTGAAAGAGGGTGAACGTTAAACGTTATTGGGGAATACAGCGGGGGTATGATCAGATCACTTTTAACGAATAACTTCTAACAAATAACGAACACTGACCGATCCGCGGTCAGTGTTCCGCGGCTTTTTTGAGGGTCTGTTTTTCCTCGTCGGTGAGGGATTGGAAGCCATCGCGGGAGATTTTTTCGAGGATGCGGTCGACTTCGGTGGCCTGGTCGAGATCGATGCGGGTGCGCGGGCTGAGTTTCGATTTCCACGGGTGGCTGAACGCACGCGGGCGCCGGATGTCGATGGGGCGCCGGCCATGCCGCAGCATCCGGCGGGTCAGGAAGAATCCGAGGATCGCGCCGCCGAGGTGGCCGGCTTCGCCGCCGGCGTTGTTGAGGTTGAAGAGGATGTAGACCAGGGCGATGGCCAGCAGGGCGATCGCGAGTTGGCGCATGCTGAGTTCGATCGGCGGGAAGAGCAGCCGGACCCGCAGCTGCGGGGCGATGACCGCGACACCGGCGAAGATGCCGTAGATGCCGGCCGAGGCGCCGACCAGCGGCACTTGGGGGGCGTAGGGGATGATGCCGATGAGGCTGATGAGCGTGTAGAAGCCCGCTCCTGCGGCTCCGCAGAGCAGGTAGTAGATCAGGAAGCGCTTGCTCCCCATTGCGCGCTCCATGAGGGGGCCGAAGAAGTAGAGGCCCATCGAGTTGAAGAGGAGGTGGAGGAAGTTGGCATGGAGGAACTGGAAGGTGATGAATTCCCAGATTTGGCCCCGGTGGATGGCGGAATCGACCGTGAAGGCGCCGAATGCCAGGATTGGAGGCAGCTCCGGCGGCTTCGAGACGAACACCAGGTGGTCGAGGATGAACACGATTCCGTTGGCGATGAGGAGCGCCTTC
This sequence comes from uncultured bacterium, assembly GCA_965650215.1. Taxonomy (GTDB): domain Bacteria; phylum Verrucomicrobiota; class Verrucomicrobiia; order Verrucomicrobiales; family Akkermansiaceae; genus Luteolibacter. The sequence continues at coordinate 1,910 of CBFGOB010000304.1, forward strand.
ACCATCGGCGGGATGGATGCCATCGTGCCGCCGCCACGGTTTGCGGCGTGGTCGTAGTTGCGGTCGGCCAGTCCCATGGGGCGGATCCAAGCGGAATGTCACGGCGAACACAAGTGAGCACTCGTGCGGATTGTCTGCTGGAGGAGGCGGGAGGGCTTTGCGCTTGGCGCGTGTGCGGTGCGGCGGTAGCGTGTGGGATATGGCCATCCCACGCGTGATCCGGAACGGACTGTTTCTCCTGATGCTTGTCGCGCTGATGGCGGGTTGCGGAAATCAAAGTCCGCCGCCGGCATTGGCGGGATACGAGGGGGGTTGCTCGCATGATCAGGAATTGCCGCCGCTCAAGCTTGATCCGGCACATCGGGCGATCCTCGCTTCGCGGTCGGATCCGCCGCGGACGGCAGCGGATTATTACTTCGCGTTGCCGGCGAGCTATTTTTCGAATGTCGAGAACTCGCCCGAGCGGCGTACAACCTTCATTGACAAGTCCTCGCTGACCGGGCGCTACCTGCGGGCCGAACACTGGTTCGAGTGTGATGGCGGGGGCTTTGAGGTCACCATCCGCGTGTTCGACACACCGGACGGGCACCTGATCGGCATCTCTTCATCAACCTACGAGCCCCGCACGCTTTATGCGACCGAGCAGCGCGGTCCCGGGGTGCTCGAGAGCATCACGCTGGCACGGCCGCGCTTCTGGAGTTTTCGCGGCGGGCATTGGCAGCGGCTCGACGATGCGATTTTGCCGATGCTCGACGCGCAGCGTGTGATCGACCGTTATCGCAACTACTACCGGGGTCACCTCAACGAACCGAGCCAGGGGAAATTCATTTCCCTCGATTGCGAGCTGCCTGCGGGCGGGATGACGGTCAAGGTCACCGGCCGCGAGAATTTCATGGATCCATTCGAGAGCTACCTCTGGGCCCAGTATGAGTTCAACGGCTCGCATTTTGAAGAGGTGCCGGTCGACTGAGGAGCGGGTGGCGGCTTGGGTTGCCTCCAGATGCCATCATGAATTCACCCAGCGAGCGGCTGCGAGGCCTGCGCGGGTGCCGGTGGCGAAGCAGGCTTGCATCAGGTAACCGCCGGTCGGGGCTTCCCAGTCGATCATTTCGCCGGCGACAAAAAGGCCGGGGTGGCGTTGGAGCATCAGGTTCTCATCGAGTTCCGTCCAGCAGACGCCACCGGCGGAGGAGATCGCCTCTTCGATCGGCCGCGGGCCGCTGAGGGGGATCGCGCAGTCCTTGGCGGCCGCTGCGAGCGAGGCGCAGTCGTGCCAGGGTTTCCGGGAAAGGATCGCATGGGCGGCGGTGCTGAGCCGCCAGCGGGTTTTCGCCTCTTTGAGGAAATCGCGTTTCACTGATTCCATTTTCGCGAGCAGCTGGGCGTGGCTGAAGTCCGGTTTGAAATCGATGTGGATTTCCGGCTGCGGCATTCCGCGCAGGATCCTACCGAGCTGATAGATCGCGCCGCCTTCGAGGCCGTAGCGGGTCAGCATCAGTTCACCGCGGACTTCCTGGCCACCGGCGCGGACGCGGATGTTCTTGATTGGTTCGCCTTCGGCGGCCTGCAGCACCTCCGTCGGCCAGGCATGTTCCCATCCGCAGTTCGCCGGCTGCAGCGGTTGGCAGGTGATGCCGAGGGCGCGGAAGGTTTCGATCCAGGTTCCGGTCGAACCGGTTTGCGGCCAGGATCCGCCGCCAAGGGCGAAGACGACGGCCTCCGCCTCGGCGCTGCTGCCGTTGGCGAAGTGGAGTTGGTGGGGGGATCCGGGGGTGATGCCGACCCAGCGGTGGTTCATCGCGAAGTGGACGCCGGAGGCTTTGAGGCGTGTGATCCAGCGCCGAAGCAGCGGGGCGGCCTTGAGGGCTTTGGGGTAGATGCGGCCGCTGGAGGCCTCGAAGGTCTCCACGCCGAGTTCTGCCGCCCAGCCGCGCAGGGCCGCGGCGTC
>CBFGOB010000305.1:0-3843 GCA_965650215.1 uncultured bacterium
TCCATCCCCTACGGCGAGCACGAACCCGTGAGTAGCAGCGGCTACGGATCCAACAGCAAAGACCAGATGTGCGCCGTGTTCTTAGGCCTGCAGTCCGGCCGCGCCAAGGAAACCGAATACTTCGCGCGCATGAGCATCGCTTCCTACAACGGCCGCGAACTCGGACACACCGGACAAGGGTTCAGCTACCTGTGGAGCGCGCTGGGAGCCAACATGGGCGGTGCCCTGGCTGCGGCGGAACACCTCAAACCCATACGCTGGCACCTCGACCTGTCGCGCCGCACCGATGGCTCGTTCGCCTACGACGGGCAGGAGCAATACGGCGGAGGCTCGACCAGCGACGGCACCTATCTGGGTGCCAGCGGCTACTACGGCTTGAACACCACCGCCTCCTACCTCCTCACCTACTCGTTGCCGCTGCAACGGCTCTACATCACCGGCAAACGCGACACGCCCGCCAACCCTCCCGCACTCAACCTGAATGCAACCACCGTCGCCCACGCCATCGACGCCGCGAACTTCAGGATCGATTGTCCCACCTTCACCACGACTTCGCTGATCTCCTCGCTCGGCGACTACGATCCGATCGTCCGCCACAGCGCCGCCGTGGAGTTGGGAGAACGCTCTGCCACCATCACCTCTACGGAGCTCAGCACCCTGCGCAGCATGCTCACCGGCCCGGATGCCAATGCCCGCATGGGGGCCGCCCAAACGCTCGGACTCCTCAAGGACGCCGCCGCCCTGCCGCTCCTCGCCCAACGCCTCGACAAAACAACCGAGCCCGACCTCTGGGTGCGCGCCAAAGCCGCATCCGCCATCCGCCAATACACCGCCGCTACCATCAGCACTCATCGCGATGCCATGCTTGCCGCGTTCGTCGACAATGCCACCGATCCGGACAACATCGACTGGAGCGATCCGATCCAAAACTCCAACAGTTACCTGTCCTTCGCCCTTTTTGGTGATGCGATCTACGGCGGCACCCACATCGGGGCCTTCACGATCAACGCTCCCAAAAACCTGCTCTATCCGGCCATCGAGACCGGTCTGAAACACCCGGATTCCATGCCCCGCTCCGGTGTCTCGCAGTTCTGCATCGACCGCATGCCCCTCGCGGATGTCCAGGGCACCCTACCGGCTTTCTTCAAGGCCATCGAATCCGAGTGCCTCGCCGACCGCATGTGGCATTCCGCTGCGAGGGTCGATGGCATCGGCACATTTACGAAATACAAGATCAGTGAAGGCATTTCCTATGCGCTGAACATGTTGGAGGTGGCCCCGGGCTTTGAACACGGATCCACCAACACCCGGCTCGGCGGGCTGAATGCGCTCGCCACCTATGGCGATGCCGCCCGCTGGACCCTGCCCACACTCAAATCCTACCTCTCCAAGTGGTCCTCGGGCCCCGACAGCAACGATGCGCTGGTCTACAATACGCTCGTCAGCACGATCGCAACGATCGAAAACGCCATCACCGCGCCCGCCCTGACTCCCGGTCTGGCGGTGGCAAATTCGCAAATCCTAAGCACCACCGGCTCCATCGCCATCACCCTCACCGGCTCGTCGCCCCGCTCCGCCGTCACGTTCACGAACATCATCGCACCCGCCCACGGCACGCTGACAGGAACCGCGCCCAACCTCACCTACACCCCCAACGTCGGCTACACCGGTCCCGATTTCTTCACCTTCCAGGTCGTCGACATCCTCGGCGCCTCATACCCGTCCACACCCGGCACCGTGAGCCTCATCGTCGGCAGTGCGGGGAATGGATTGAAGGGCGAGTATTTCGACAACCCCGACTTCACCAACCCGGTCCTCACCCGCACCGACGCGAAGGTGGATTTCGATTGGGGCACCGGCTCCCCCCACGCCTCGGTGGGCGCGGACACCTTCAGCGTCCGCTGGACGGGAATGCTCCTCATACCCGAAACCGGAAACTACAGGTTCTCCTCGCTCAGCAGCGAAGGCATGCGCCTCTACATCAATGGCACGCTCGTCATCGACAATTTCACCGACCAGGCCACCCGCTGGACCGATGGCTCGCCCATCTACCTGAGCAAGGGACAAATGGCCGACATCCTCATCGAATACTACGAAAACACCGGCAGCGCCGTCGCCAAACTCAAATGGGCCGGCCCGTCCTTCGCCGGTGCCAATGGCTCCATCATCCCGCAAGCCTACTTCTTCGACGGCAGCACCATCCCCAACCGGCCCGCCTTCGCCTTCGCACAAAACCTCAGCACCGAAAAAAACACCGCGCTGCCCATCACTCTCAAGGGCAGCGGCGGATCACTGACCTACACCATCCTCACTCAACCGGCCAACGGCACACTCAGCGGCACCGCACCGAACCTGACCTACACCCCCAACACCAATTTCACCGGCAGCGACAGCTTCACCTTCTATGTGAACAACGGCTCCACCAACTCCGCGCCCGCGACCATCACGATCGGCGTGAGCAACGGACCGCTCACCCAATTCACCTGGACCACCGCCGCCACCGGAAACTGGAGCGATGGCACCAAATGGACGCCTGGTGTCCCCGTCGCCTCAGGCCAACCCAACTATGCGCTGAACTTCAACGCGACCGGCATCTACACCGCCACCCACAACCTCAATAGCGGGTTCCAACTCAACCAACTCAACATTGGCGGCAATGTGACCATCAATGGCACGCAAAGCCTGTCCTTTGTCGCCAATGGCGGTTCACTCCCGACCTGCAACAATAACGGCGCAGCCTTGGCCTCCGTGGTCAGCCCCATCCATCTTGCCGCCCTCACCGAATTCGGTGGCAGCGTCAGCAGCAGCGGCAAGCTCGACCTGGCCAAGCAGATCACCGGTCCCGGCGGCATTGTGAAAAACGGCGCCGGAAAGCTGTGCATCTATGGCGTGGACTCCAACAACTTCTCCGGCGGCACCATCGTCAACAGCGGAACGCTGATCCTCAGCACCTACGTCGATGGGGTCGGCAGCCTCGACGCCATCAACCCTCTGGGCACCGGTCCGGTCACGCTCAACGGCGGCACCATCGAGTTGCAACGCGTCTCCTCCGCGACCCACCCGCTCACCGTCAACGGCGGCACGCTCTTGAGCAACAACGGCTGGGGTGCTACCTGGTCCGGCCCCATCACCCTCAATCAACCACTCACCGTGCGCTGCAACTGGCCGCTTACCTTGAGCAACACGGTCAGCGGCAGCTCGGGCATCATCAAAACCGGTAGCAACACGCTCACCCTGGGCGTCGCCAACAGCTACAACGGAACCACCGAGATCCGTGAAGGCACGCTCACCTGCAACAACTCCTCCGCCCTCGGCAACGGCCCCCTGATCCTCACCTCTCCGGGCAAGGCCAACCTCAACTTCAGCGGCACCCGCTCGATCGCCTCGCTCACGCTCAATGGTGTCACCATGGCCCCCGGCACCTACGGGTCCACGGCCTCAAGCGCCACCAACAGAAGCGACACCTACTTTTCCGGCACCGGTACGGTCACCGTGCTGCAACCAACCACCACCTCGATCAGTCTGACATCCGGCAACTCGCCCGCCGCATCGGGCTCCCCGCTCACCTTCACCGCCACGGTCACTGGCTCATCGCCCACCGGCAACGTCCAGTTCTTCACCGGCAACACCCTGCTCGGCACCAGCGCGCTGAACGGATCATTCCAGGCCACCTTCAGCACCAACCAGCTCGCCATCGGCACTCACAGCATCACGGCCCGTTACGTCGGCAACGCCAGCAACGGCACGAGCAACTCCGCAGCCATCGCCGTCGAGATCGCGCCTGCCGCCCCTGCCGCCCCCACCGGCCTCACGGCCACTCCCGGCGCTGCGAATTCCACCACC
>CBFGOB010000306.1:0-3841 GCA_965650215.1 uncultured bacterium
ATCCAGGCTGAAGCTCAAACCGGTCGCCTCGATGCCCAACCAGCTCTGGCCGGTGCTGTTGGTCAGGCGGATCATTTCGAGGGTACCCGCACCGCTCACCCCACCGGTCGGGATGCCACCGCTCACTTGAAGTTGGAGGGCGATGCCGGTGGCGGCCGATCCCAGCAAGGTGGTCGACGAGACATCGAACTGCTGGAGGGTGAAGTTGCCCTCGACCGTGAGCAAGCCGCCGAGGTCGACGGTCGCACGGCCGGAAACCGTCAGCAGCGAGGAAGAGATCGAGAAGCTCAGGCTCTGACCGCCGAGGTTGAGGAAGCCGTCGAGGGTGATGTCCTCCACCCCGCCGCGGCCGTCGATGCTGCCGGCAACGATCCCGCCGTCGATGACATAGGTGTCGTCGGCGGTCTCCGCCCCGACGATGTGCTCGATGCCGGTGAAGGCGATCGAACTCCACCCCTCGACCGAGACGGTGCCCGAACCGAGACCGGTCAGGGTCCAGGTGGTATCCAGATCCAGATCGATCCGGATGGTGTCGTTGAGACCGGGCAGGATGGCGTCGATGGTCGAGACATCGTTGTAGGTCGCAAGGACGGCATTGGTGGCCGCATTGATGACCTGGACGTCGAGGATCGAGTTGGCACCCGACTGGTTGTCGAAAATGCGGAAGATCAGATCCGGGTCGCCGGACTCACCGGTGATGGTGCCGCCGGCGAAGGTGTAAGCACCAGTGACCGGGGTGCCGCCACCGGTCGGGACGGGACCGCTGAGCAGGGTCCGCTCGCCGGCGCCGAGGGAGTCCTCCATGACCGCCAGACCGGAGTCGTGACCGTAGCCGAGGATGTGGCCGACTTCATGGGTCAGGACACTGAGGAGGTCGATCCGTCCGGCGGCGTCGCTGCCGGCCAGGGCGGTGAGCTGACCGTCGACCGATGCGAACTCGCTGTGGTCATACGGGGTGCTGTCGACAAACCATCCGCGTCCGGCGGCGTTGGCATCGAGGGTGATGCTCTGGCCGATCACCTCGCCGAGGATGCCACCGTCGAGATCGGCGGTGCGGGCAGTGATGCCTTGGGTCAGGCTGGCGATGTCGGTGTCGGGAAGCGCATTGGCCCAGAGGCTGATCGCCACCCGGAGAAGCTCGTCGATTTCCTCCTGGAGGAGTTCCTGGGTTTCGAGCGAACCGGAAGCGGCGTCGCCATCGAACAGGAGGTAGTCGCCACTGCCGTGAACGGTGTCACCGGCAAGGGCATCGATATATAGATTCAGATAAGCCTGCCCATCGTCGGAAGATACATCTCCGTCGCTAAGCTGGTTCTCTTGGGGATTGCCGGAAACTTCATTCTGAAGCTCCGGGGTTGGGGTTGATGGGATGAGGGTTTGGGAATCAAAGGAAGTCGTTTGGTCTTCACCCATCGGGGGGCCGTTGGCCGCATGCAAGGTGGTCACCAGCTCGGTGGCCACGGAATCGGTCACTGGCTCTTCGGGAACCAATGTCACCTCCTCATCGAGGGTGGCGAAATCGTTGTCGTTGGAAACCGTCGTCACCTGATCGATCGCGATCAAGGCCGACTGCTCATCGGAAAAAGTTTCCTCACCGGCGAGTGGATCCGCATCCGTCAACGACTCCTGATCGGCATCGTCCGCGGTCCCGGTTTGGGCATCCGGCAGATCGCTGGTCTCACCGAACAGATCACCCGAGTCGTCGTGCAAGGAGGAGATCTCGTCGCTGGTGGTGACGAACGATTGCTCGACCGCTTGGTCGAAGCTCACCTGGATGTCGGGGATGGCACTCACATCGATGCCACCGAGCGGTGCGTCGATCGGCGCGGCCGACAAGAGGATGCGTGGCTCCATCGCCTCCACCTCGAACTGGTCCGCCTGCGTCGACGCTCCATACGCCATCACTCTTCCCGAACGGGAAGCGGAAGTTTTGGCGGTGAAGAAACGTGAAAACATCGGGGAGACCGGAGGGGAAAAACTTGAAACAGTGGGCAAAGCTCAACCGAATTTGGACTGTGCGTCAAGCATCATGGGCTCCGCATATTTTGCGCAGTGGTTTTCCCTATAAAATCAAGGGGAAGCAGCAGATACGCTGCTGAAAAGCGCCACGGAAACCCTCAGCCGCGGCTGGCCGCAAAGCCGAGCGAGCGTCGGATTTCGGTCTCGGAAAGCATGACGCTGCGACGGCTTCGCACGGCAATTTGCTGGGCGCGGAACTGCGACCAACGCAGCAGCAGAACACCGATCCACTGCGGCAGCTCGCGCAACGATTGCATGCCCAAGGCACGCTTCCACACACTCAACACCGGACGCGGAATGAAGCGTACGAGCAGCTCGTCATCGGCACTGTAGATCGACATCACGGATCCCGGATCCGCCTGACGCGCGGCACGTCCGAACAACTGCCGATCGACGCGCGCGCTCTGGTTCGCATCGACGGAAACGACATGCAATCCGCCAAGAATCTCGACCCCTTTTTCGAGCCGGATGTCGGTTCCGCGGCCGGCCATGCTGGTCGCGATCGTGATCGCATTCTTCCTTCCGGCCATCGCCACCAGCGATGCCTCGCGGCGATGATGGACGGCATTGAGAACCCGGTCGCCGACGGAAAGATTTTCGGCGCGAAGGAGCGACGCGACCTGCTCGCTGCGATCGACACTCCGCGAACCGATCAGCAGCGGCTGACCCCGCCCATGACGTGATTTGATTTCGTGAAGCAGGCGTTGCTGCTGTTCCTCGCGGGTCGCGCAGAAGCGGTTGCCGGCATGCTGGCGCTTGCTCGGTTGGTTGCGCGGAACCTTGACGAAGGGAACGTGGTAAGTGTGCCAAATCTCATCCGCCACCTCCTTCAGCGTGCCGCTCGCGCCGCCAAGAAAATGATATTTCCGGAAATACGCCTGGAAGCTGATCCGGGCCATCGTTTCACTGCCTCCGCTGACCTCCAATCCCTCCTTCGCTTCGATGATCTGATGCAGCCCTTGCTGCCACGAACGCATCGGCATCGGACGTCCGGTGGACGGGTCGACAATCACCACCTTGCCGTCGTCGACGACGTAGTGTTCGTCGCGGATGAACAGCACGCGCGCCTCCAGCGCCTGGCGGATCATCTGGACCCTGCGGCGGTCGCTCGCCCACAGGCCGGTCCTCGGCAGGTCGAGTTCATGACAGGCGAGCTCCAATCCCGGTGCGAGAAGTTCGACCACGCGCGCCGCGCGTTCGACACGGTAATGAACTCCGGGTTCAAAGGTCCTCACGAGCTTCCACGCCGCCTTCGCCACCCATTCCATCTCGCCCGCTTCGAGCGGCCGGCTGATGACCAACGGTGTCACCGCTTCATCGATCAAGGCATGGTCGGCCTCATCGATCAGCGCCGCATGCAGGCCGCGTTGCACCGCCTTGCCAACCGCTTCGCGACCCTTCACCAGCGAGATCAGCCGCTCGCTGCGGCCATCGGCATCGACCCCGCGCAGCCTGTCGCGCAGGTAGTCGGCCGCAACCTCCTTGGCGGTGCTGTAGGTCACATCACAGGCATAGGCCTGACGGCGCTTGGCATCGTCATCCTCGCCCAGCACCGCGCCGACACTGAGTCCGGCACGCTGGTAGAAACCCTTCAAATTGTCCGCATCCCGGCCAGCGAGGTAGTCGTTGGCGGTGATCACATGGCAGGGCAATCCATTGAGCGCCCTGTAGGCGGCGGCAATCCCGATCGCCAGGGTCTTGCCCTCGCCAGTATCGACTTCCGCAAAGTATCCTTGGACGAGGGCAGCCGAAGCCATCAGCTGGACTTCATAGGCCCGCAGCCCGAGCTCGCGCTCGGCAGCCACCGCGAGCACCGCAAGCC
>CBFGOB010000307.1:0-3833 GCA_965650215.1 uncultured bacterium
CAGCATCCTCACCAGCCTCGCCCTCATGCTTGGCGGCTTCTGCATGGCCGTTGAGGCCGCTTCCGCACGTCCGCCGAATGTCATTGTGATCCTCGCCGACGACCTCGGCTACGGCGATTTATCCTGCAACGGGAGCACGCTCAACCGCACCCCGGTGCTGGACCAACTCGCGCGCGAGGGCGCGCGGCTCACCGACTACCATTCCAACGCCAGTGTCTGCACGCCGGCGCGCATGGCCCTGCTGAGCGGCTGCTATCCGCTTCGCCTCGGCTGGCCTGGCGGCGTGCTCGGCCACAAGATGCACATGAAAGGCGGAATGGACTCCGGGGTTCGGACGATCGCGGAGCGGTTTCAGGACGCGGGCTACCGCACCGGCATGGTGGGCAAATGGCACCTCGGGGACGACCCGGCCCGCCTTCCCACGGGCCAGGGTTTTGAAGAAGCCTACTTCATCAAGGCGAGCAACAACCAGACCAAGGAAATCTGGCGCAATGCGGAACGAATCATCAAACCCTTCGACAACCGCCGGCTCACCGAGCTCTTCATCACCGAGGCGATCGGCTTCATCCGCAAGCATCACACGCAACGCTTCTTTCTCTATCTTCCGGTGACCGCCCCGCATTTTCCGGTGGAAGCCCACCCCGATTGGAAGGGCAGGTCCGCCAACGGCGAGTTCGGCGACGTGGTCGAAGAACTCGATGCACGCCTCGGCGAGCTGATGAACACCCTCAAGGATCTTGGCCTGTCCGACGAGACCGTGCTGGTCTTCACCTCGGACAACGGTCCGCAGCCGAATTCGAAATTCCACACCACCGCAAACCCCTACCGGGGCAGCAAGTGGTCCGCGCTTGAGGGAGGATCGCGCGTCCCCTGCATCGTCCATGCTCCCGGCCGGATACCGGCCCAAACCACCTACCCCCAGCTTGCCGCTGCCATCGACATCCTCCCCACCCTCGCCGAAGCCTGCGGCTTGGAATGGCAGTCCCCCGACGCGACGCCGCCGCTCGATGGCATCTCCCTCTGGGACTCGCTCACGGGGAAACCGAATGCCGCCACCCGCAACGAACTGATCCTTTGGGACGGTTGGGCGAATCCCCTGGCGATCCGCTCCGGCGACTGGAAACTATTCTACGAAGCCACCGAATCGGTCGAAGGCAGCGCGCTGGGGCCGGTGCTCATCCACCTCAAGGACGACCTTCAGGAAACCCGCAACCTTGCGGCAGAGTACCCCGAACGCGTGAAGGAAATGCGGGAGCGCGCACGCCAGCAACTTCAGGCGATCCGGCAAAAGTCCATCCCGCTCGGCGGCGGCTTCAACGAACCGCCGGTTCCCCCTCAGGAACCCCGCTGGCTGAAATGATCCGCCCGGCACCCTGCAGGCTTGCCGCGTTGCGGCCGTGGTCTTAGGGTGCAATTTGCAAATCCCGCGCAGACCCGGGAGATTGACCGTCCCATGGCGAAACGCATCCGCAACCTCACCAAATCGCTCAAGCACCTCGCCGACCTGCAGGTGAACGACTGGGAACTGCCGGAGGTCTTCAGCAAGGACATCTCCGAACTCGATATCGGGCGCAAACTCGAACGTCTCGGCAACATCCAGGTGACCGACTGGGAGTTCAAGGATGCGATCACCAGCATCCAGCAGCTCGCGCAAAAGGAGGTCGATGTGGTCGGCTTCCTGAAGCAGGCCGCGGACTACAAGGTCATCGACTGGGACTTCCGCGAGGCCCTCCGCAAGTCCCAATCCAAATCCCAACCGCTCAGCGATGCGGAATTGAAGGCGATCAGCGAGCAACTCCTGAACTATCTCGAATTCGTGATCACGCGGCTCATCCAACAGCCGCAATATGCCACCTTCCATGTGGAGGAAATCGCCCCGCAGGTGCTTTGCTTCAAGGTCATCCTCAAGCAGCGCGACCTGTCGGCGCTGGTGGGCATGCAGGGCCTGACGGTCGGACCCATCCGCCGCCTCCTCAAGGATGCGGCCCTGAAACACAAGGTCTATGCCCTCCTGCGCGTCGAATCTTTAGAGGATGCGATGCGCAAACCGAGTTGAAACGGCTCAGGGCGCCGGCGTTCCGGCGGGGGGATTGAAATGACGGATCAGCGACTGGATTTTTTCGGGGACATCCCTCCCACCTTCAATCAGGTCCATGAGCAAACTCAGGTTGAACGAGAGAATCCACGACGCCCCCAGCACGAGCAGCCAGAACACCACCGCGAGGGCGAAGCCGACAGGATCCATCTTGCGGCCGTAACCATAGCCCGAAGGACAAGCGACACAGCGGTAGGCCAACCAAAGGTTGAGAAATGGAACGCTCATCGCCAGGACCCAAACCCGGCTCATGCCGAGGTTGCTGAGGCGCTTGAACACGATCAGGACCATGATCGCGACTATCGCATAGGAGCTGAAGGGATACACTGCGTCGATCATCCGGCCGCCGAAGACCTGGGTCAGGAGCGGACGCCCCATCAAGAGCAGGTAATAAGTCACGATGGGGAATCCCAGACTCAGGCCGATGAACCCGAAGCGGCCGAGTCCGGGAGGCTCGGTCTCTTGCTCGAAAAATCCCTTGGGCAATTTTTTCGCCTTGGCTGGCTGGCGCGACGGAGGAGGTGGCGGTGCCGCCTTGTCCGCCTTGGCTGGCACCGGAGCGACCCGTTGGAACAAGCCCTCGACCAAGCCGGCCTGGATCCATTTCTCCATGCCGCTGTGCCAAGCCATGTCGAGACGCGGATCCAGCGATCCCGCCTGCGCCATCGATTTCAATTCATCAAAGGTGACCGGGCCGAGACGGTCGCCCTCGAAGGTATAATACCACTGCTGCTGTGCCTGCTCGAGGACCGTCCGGGTGGCCGGCGATTCGGCACCGGCAGCCGTGGCCTCCCGCCATAGCTTGTCCATGATCCGCTTGCGAAGTTCATTCGCCTCGCGGGCCACGTGATCGAGCATCGAATCGTCCTTGGTCCCGGCAGCTGCACCTCGGGACAAACGTGCATCCGGCGCGGCGAGCCGCCGTGCCTTCTCTGCGGCACGCGCCCGTTGCTCGGCCTCATCGCGGGCCTGTTTGGCCGCCGCGGCACGGGCCTCCTCCTCAGCGCGGGCCTTGGCCACGACCGCCATCTTCGCCTCTTCTTCTTCCCGCGCCTTGAGCGCCGCCCTGGCCTTGGATTCCTCTTCCTCGCGTGCCTTGGCCGCCGCCAGCCGCGCTTCTTCGGCTTGTCGGGCCTCGAGCTCAGCCTTGCGCTTGGCATCTTCCGCCTCTCTCGCGGCCTCGGCCGCCTCCCGCTTGGCTTCCTCGATTTCAAGCGCCAATTGCTTCGCCTGCTGCCGGATTTCCTCCAGTGCGGCCTCCCGCTTGGCTTTCTCATCCTCCAGACGCTGGGTTTGGGCACCTTTCGCAGGAGCACCTGACGCTTGGCCGTGCTTTTTCTCCAAGACCAGCCGCTGGGTCTCGGTGAGCGCACGCTGCTCCTGCTTGGCCTCCACCACCATCGAAGCCTTGAGCGCCTTGGCCTGCGCCTTCGCGGCAAAGGCCGCATGACTCTCGGCCAGGACCTTGGCCTTTTGCGCCTTCATTTCCTCGGCCTCACGCGCCATCGCGGCCTCGCGTGCCTTGAGTTCTTCGGCCTCACGCAGCCGCATCGCGGTGGCGGCCAACGCTTCCTCCTGCTTCCGCTTCTCCACGGCCTCCGCAGCTCGTGCCTCTTCCTCGGCGCGGGCCTGCTCGGCCGCCAAACGCGCCTCCTCGGCCTCGGCCACCGCCCGGCGCATCGCCTTCTCCAATGCCTTCGCCGCTTCTTCCTCCCGGCGATACCGCTCCAATTCCTCC
>CBFGOB010000308.1:0-3794 GCA_965650215.1 uncultured bacterium
TGGAATCCACCGCCGGGTGGTTGATCTTGAGTTCGTGGCAGGCGTCGCGGAAGTAATCGACCATTGCCTTGGGTGAGCCGAAGAATGCGACGCGGCCGCCGGTGTCGAGCAGCAGCACCTTGTCGAAGAGGTTGAGCACCGAGGCCCCCGGGCGGTGGAGTGAGGCAACGACGATTTTCTCCTGGGCGAGCGAGCGCAGGGTTTCCGCGACGTGTTCCGAGTCTTTGGAGGAAAGTCCCGAGATCGGCTCGTCGAAGAGGAAGACTTCGGCGCGGCTGCCGAGGTCGAGTCCGAGGTTGAGGCGGCTGCGTTCGCCGCCCGAGAGGGTTTTTTCCCCGGGCGATCCGACGCGGCGTCTTGCGATCGACTGCAGGCCGAGTTCGGCGAGGATGCTGTCGACCCGGCGTTCGTGCTCGGCGAAGGAGAGGGTGGGGCGGCGGATCGTGCTCGCATGGCGCAGGTGTTCGCGCACCGTGAGCTGGGGATTGAGCGCCTCTTCCTGCGGCATGTAGGCGATGAAGGGGACCAGGCGGCTGCGGTTCTGATAGAGCGGAATGCCGTTGAGCTTCACCCGTCCGCGGCTTGCTTCGCGTTGTCCCGACAGCACGGCGAGCAGGGTGCTCTTGCCGCTGCCGCTGGGGCCGATGATGCAAAGCATTTCACCGCGGTGGATCTGGAAGTCGATGTGGTTGAGCGCGCGGTTGCCGGGGCCGAAGTCGTGGGTGAGGTTTTCGACGCTCAGCGATTCGATGAGCGTGCGTTCTTCGTCGAGGAAGCCCTCGCTGAAGCGGCAGCGCACCGCCTGGCGGCCGGAGAGCCGGATCAGCGAGCCGTCCTTGAGCACGGCGCCCTGGCGGACGATGTTGCCGTCGACGCTGATCGGTCCGTGGCTGTCGCGGATTTCCAGGTGGCCTTCGGCGTTGAGGGCGTCGTAGCGGATGAAGAGGACCGCCTTGGGCGAGAGGTTCTGGCCGATCAGGAGGTCACCACGGCCGAGTTCCGAGGGGTCGTTGGAAACGAGGTATTCCTGACGCTCGTGGGTCAGGCGGAAGCGCCGGCCGGACTGGGTGGCGATGCGCCGCAGGTCGTTGATCGAAAGTTGGAAGCCCGAGGGTTCGGTGAGGCGCTGGTGGTTCGGGCAGCGGACGCTTTGACCCTTGAGCAGGGGTTCGCCCTGGCCGACCCGCAGGGTGGTGTCCTTGAGGGCCTCGACTTCGGCGTGCAGGCCGAAGCGGATCTTGATTTGGCTGAGCCGGGTCGGCGTGCGTTCGGCCTTGAGTTGGTCGCCGCCTGGTTCGATGTAGATGACCGGGGCGTGGCCGGTGTGCTTGACGTCGAGGAAGAACACCAGGTCCTCGTGACGCAGCGACCAGCCGGGGACGACCAGCGGCTGGCGTTCGCGCATCCGGAGGTAGGATCCGGTTTCGACCAGACGTCCGCGGTTCCACAGCGGTTTGCTGCCGGTGTTGCGCACGAGGATGAGGTCGCTGGCGCGGTAAACCCGGAATTCGTGGCCATCCGCGGCGGGGGGGAGTTCGACTTCGGCGTGGCTGCCGCCGAAGATGACGCGCTCAAAGGGTGGCGGGTTGCTTTCCTCGTCGTGGGGTTCGCCGCGCATTTCCCGGACAATCGCGGAGCCGTATTCCGGGCGGCCCAGGCGGCGCATGAAGACTTCGAAGCTCGCGCGGTTGCGGTCCGAGCGGCCGGCCGCATCCACGAGGATGAAAAGCTGGAGCCCGAGGGCGAGTTTTTCCGAGTCGTCGTAGCTTCCCTTGAGTTCGGCCGCGATGTGGGCCAGCGGCCGGGGGTGCTTCACCGCCCGTTGGAGGCGGCGGCTCATCCAGCCGTGGTCGACTTCGGGAAAGGCGCTGCGAAGCAGGTCAAGGATCAGGTCGGCCTCCAGCGGGCTCATCTCGCCGTCGACCATGGCGAAGGCCGTGAAGGCGTCGACCAGGGCACCGATCTGGGCATCCGCGCCCGGGCGCAGGCTTCGCAGTCTGCCGACCCCCGGCACCAGCCGCAGCCAGCGGCGGAATTTGCTGCGCCACCGGCGTTTGCCGCTGATGCTGGTGAGGAAGGTCGGAAGCTGCACGGGCACCTACTAAGCAGAGGCCCGCACGCCCGGCAAGGCTGGGGAAAAAAGGGGTTTGCTTTTCGTCCGCACGGACTATCTTAATCCGTCTCCGGGACGGTCCGGCGGAGCCCTTCCACAAGGGAATTCCTTCGCTGGCTCCCGGATTTTTTTACTCACCATGTCGAATCCTCCCAACCAACCCCCTTCGCAGAACTCACCCAACGGGGCCTCCGGCGAACCCAACGGCTTCAATTGGCGCATGTTCGTCCTGTTCGGCATTGCCTCGTTGGTGCTGGCGGTGGCTTTCCTCAACCCGATGGCGGGCGAGGTCGGCAGCCAGATGAACTACTCGCAGTTCCGCAAGCATTGGGACCAGGGCCTGGTCATCCTCGATGACGCCAAGAAGCCGCTGAATGTCTTCACCAGTGACGCCTCCTACGATGCGACGATCGAGGGTTGGATGCACCGGATGCCGGTCCTGCCGAAAGGCGAGCAGGCGAAGACCGAAGTCCGAGCCTTCCGCATTCCGGTCAATCTCGACCTCCAGTCGGAGGTCATCCGCGAGCTTCTGGGCGACGATCTCCGGACGAAGCCGCTTGCCGCGGATGCCCCGATGGGCGACCCCGCTGAGGGTGAGCTGCTGAGCCTTGCGGAGCTCCGCAAAGCCATCGCCAAGGGTGAAATCAAGCTCCGCGATACGGAAAACCCGTTATAGATTCTCACCAAGACCGATTCGAGCGATGCCCTGATCGTCGGCAGCCGCATCATCACCACCAACCTTCAGCCGCCGGTCGACGAAAAGACCGGCAAGGCGCTTGGTCCGGTGCCGTTCCGGGTCGAGGTTTCCTCGGTCATCCAGTCCGAAGAGCTGCGGGCCCTGGTCAAGGATGTGGCCAACTACAAGCGCAAGACGAACTGGCTGAAGAGCGCGCTGTTCACCTTCCTGCCCTTTTTGCTGATCATCCTGGTGCTGTTTTTCATGTTCCGCCAGCAGATGAAGTCGGCGGGTCGTGGGGCGATGTCCTTTGGCAAGAGCAAGGCGCGCTTGCTGACGATGGACCGCAACAAGGTCACCTTCCGCGATGTCGCCGGCATCCAGGAGGCGAAGGAGGAGCTCTATGAGATCGTCGATTTCCTGAAAGACCCGCGCAAGTTCCAGAAGCTCGGTGGATCGATCCCCAAAGGCATCCTGATGGTTGGCGCTCCCGGCACCGGCAAGACCTTGTTGGCGCGGGCGATCGCCGGTGAGGCGGATGTTCCGTTCTTCTCGATTTCCGGTTCCGACTTCGTCGAAATGTTTGTCGGCGTCGGCGCTTCCCGCGTGCGCGACATGTTCGAGCAGGGCAAGAAGCACGCGCCCTGCCTGATTTTCATCGACGAGATCGACGCCGTCGGCCGTCACCGTGGTCACGGCATGGGCGGTGGTCACGATGAGCGCGAGCAGACGCTCAACCAGCTGCTGGTTGAAATGGACGGTTTCGACACCCAGGAGGGTGTGATCATCATTGCCGCCACCAACCGGCCCGATGTGCTCGACCCGGCCTTGCTGCGTCCGGGCCGTTTCGACCGCCAGGTCACGGTGTCCCTGCCCGACGTCAATGGCCGTGAGGAAATCCTCAAGGTCCACGTGAAGAAGATCAAACTGGCAGCCGGTGTCGACCTCTCCCGGATCGCCAGGGGCACGCCCGGGTTTTCCGGTGCCGAGCTCGCCAATCTCGTC
>CBFGOB010000309.1:0-3791 GCA_965650215.1 uncultured bacterium
AGAACGAACGCGGCGTCCACCGCCTGGTGCGCATCTCGCCCTTCGACTCGAACGCCAAGCGCCACACCTCGTTCGCCTCGATCGACGCCACTCCCGAAATTTCCAAGGACATCAACATCGAGATCCTCGACAAGGACATCGAGATCACCACCACCCGGTCGGGCGGCAAGGGCGGACAGAACGTCAACAAGGTCGAAACCGCCGTCATCCTCCGCCACCTTCCCACCGGCATCCTGATCCGCTCGACGGCAGCCCGGACCCAGGGCCAGAACCGCGAACTCGCCTATGAGATCCTCAAGGCGAAACTGTACACGATCGAGGAGGACAAGCAGAAGGCCGAAGCCGACCGTGCCTACGGCGAGAAAGGCGACGTCTCCTGGGGCAACCAGATCCGCTCCTATGTCTTCCAGCCCTATCAGAAAGTGCTCGACCTGCGCACGGGCGAGGAAACCAACAACATCCAGGCCGTGATGGATGGCGACCTCGATGCCTTCATCGAAGCCAAACTGCGCGGCAAGGTGCGGGTCAAGGGAGCCAAAGACGAAGACTGATCCGATGTCCGACGAACTCCTGCCCGACCTGCTCGCCGCCGTGGAACAACAACTGGTTTCACCCCAGACGAAATACGTCGCCAAAACCCTGGAGCGCCTGACCAAGGCCGGACTCGATGAGGCGGAGGCCAAGCACCAGATCGCCCTCTGCCTCGGCGACGAGATGGATCAGGTGCTCAAGGAAAAACGCGGCTTCGATGAAAGCGCCTATCGCGCCGCCCTCGAGGCCCTGCCCTTTGAGGACGACGAAACCGACGTCTTGGTCGAGTGAGCATCAATGCCATGATTTTGCTTTTTCACCCGGCGTAGATGAAACCCAGAGGATCCGGTCCGTGGACGGGAAAGGGCGTTGGCGCCAGTAAAACCATGCGGAGATGCAATTTCATTTGCGCGCCACACCAAGCTCGCGATGGTGCCATGATGAAGACTCACCTTGGCGTGTTTGCCTACGTGCTCACCACCCTCTGCCCTGCCGATGAGGAACCGGCTTCCAAAAAGCGGACCGGAGGGGACAATCAGGGCAGAGAACACCGCTATATCTCCGAGTCCCCGCTACCCGAAGGCTGGCCGGAACCCGGCCCCTTCGACAAGGTGACCCTCAAGAAATATCCTTCCTACCGCGCCGCATTCACCACCGGCGAACGCCCGAACGGAGGATTCATGACGCTTTTCCGCCACATCAAGAAGAACAACATCCCGATGACCGCGCCGGTCGAAATGAAACTCGATCCCGGCAACAAGGAATCCCCCGACATGGAGCAGATGGCGTTTATCTATCAGAATCAAAGCGTCGGAAAAACCGGGGCCGCCGGCGGCAGCATCGAAGTGCGCGACATGCCCGCCGCCGAAGCCCTGAGCTACGCATGGCGGGGACCACGGTCAAATGTGAACCAAGCGCGCGCCGCCGTTGACGCCGAACTGGCGAAACTCAAACGCAAGGCTAAGACCTACCGGTTGCTCGGTTACAACAGCCCGTTTGTTCCCCGTGCCAAACAGACTCACGAACTGCAGGCGGTGCTGGAGTAAATGCGTAGGCCATTCGTGTAAATGAGGTGGATCTCGGCTACCCGAATCCACGCCCCATGACGGCAGGGCACCTGGATTTTCCTCACGGGCCAATACCAGGATCGCGTGGCTGATACCATAGGCCAAGCCGTCTTCGGCGCGGCATTCGTGCACGGTGCATCGCCACATTGCTCCGCCGGCGCGGCTTCAAGAGATGTCGGCCGATTGATTTGGCACCGTCGAGTTAAACCCGGTGATGGAAAGCCACAGATCGTCGGCATGCTCGCCGAAGTGGGTGGCGCACCAGGATCAAGTTTCGTGCCCGACACGCCGTGCGACTCTGCGAGCGGCAGCAGCGGAGCATAAACCACGCGGAATTGCATGATCTGGTGGACGGAGGGCGGAATCGAGATCAAACCCCAGCACGGCGGCGTGACCGGAGGTGCCGGCGGCGGATTCTGCTTCCATAACAGCAGACAGCCATCGATTGGCCTCCCTGCACCCCTTCCTCTGAACGGCCATACAGGGAACCAACCGCGCTGAACAAAAAAGCCGGTTCCTGACATTCCAAATACTGCAAGACTGTAGGAATCAGGACGTAAGTTCAGGAACAGCCATGCGATCACCATGAGAAAAAGCCTGCTTGTGATGTGGTTGTTCGTCGCCTGCGCCCTGCCGCTGCCGGGCAAGGAGTATGATTTCCAGGCGATGATTCAACCGGCTCCCGCGACGGCGAAGTTCGAAGATCCGGGCTTTATCGTCTGGTGCGGCAGCATGGTCCCCGGCGAGGACGGCAAGTATCATCTTTTCTACTCGCGCTGGCCGCGCGAGCTGGGTCACTACGCGTGGGTCAGCCATTCGGAGGTGGCGCGGGCCGTGGCGGATCACCCGCTGGGTCCCTACCGCTTCGCTGAAGTGGCACTGCCCGAACGCGGCGCCGCGTTCTGGGATGGCCTCTGCACCCATAACCCCACGGTGATGAGGTTTGGGGAAAAATATTATCTTTATTACACGGGCAACACCGGCGACCGCAAGAAGACCAAGGAGCTCAACTGGACCCACCGCAACAACCAGCGGATCGGCGTGGCGGTGGCCGACTCGCCCACCGGACCTTGGAAACGCTTCGACAAGCCGCTGATCGACGCCACGCCCGGCTTTCACGACGCCCAGTGCCTGGCCAACCCGAGCGTCACCGAGCGCGCGGAAGGCGGCTACCTGATGGTGTACAAGGCGGTGGCGGACAGGAAGCCGCAGCCGTTTGGCGGCCCCGTCGTCCATGTGTTGGCCACCAGCGACAGTCCCACCGGCCCTTTCAAAAAGCACCCCGATCCCATCTTTACCCGCCCCGGCGAGTTGTTCGCCGCAGAAGACCCATACATCTGGCGCGGTCCCGACCGGTACTGGGCGATCGTCAAGGATTTCAAGGGCATCTTCACCCAGAAAGGACCGTCGCTGGCCTTGTTCGACTCAGCCGATGGCATCACTTGGAAACCGGCGGCCCACCCGCTCGTTTCCACGCTTTCCCTCAAGTGGGCCGACGGCACGGTGTCCGCTCTCGAAAAACTCGAACGCCCGCAAGTGTTTCTCGTCGACGGCGAGCCTGCCATCCTGTTCTGCGCCGCCGCCCCGAAGGGCAGGCTCGGTGAAAGTTTCAACGTCGCAATCCCCATGCAATGATTCGAATCGCCATTTCAAACATCATCGTCCTCTGTACCCTGATTGGCTCAAGCCACCTGCGTGCCGATGTCAATTCGCTGGTAGCCGCGCTCCACGAAGCTCAAGGAAGTGTGGTCCTCAGTGACAGCACTGTCGCTCCCAAGGAATTCGCCCTCGTCCGCACCGTTAAATCCGGGGAAATCCATTGGACCCTGACCAACCACGGCGAGGCGACGGTTCGGGTCAATGAGGTGGTGTTGTTTGATGCTCCTCACACCCTGCCCGCCGAGACCCGTCTTCATGGTGAAGGTTTTACCAAGCTTTCCCAGACTGCCGGCACTTTCGCCAAGCCTCAGAAAATCGGCAACTATCAGGACGGCAAACACTATCGCATCCCCCAGCCCAAGGGGTTGTTCACCGTATACAGCATGCTTTCCCTCGCTCCCGAGGGCGACAAGCGCCTGCTCCTCGCCTTCACCTCGTCCCATCGCTTCGCCGGACCTATCAGTTTCGATTCCAAGCGCCTGCGTATTTCACAGGATTTGGAAAATCTCGAACTGCCACCCGGCAAGTCCTTCA
>CBFGOB010000310.1:0-3772 GCA_965650215.1 uncultured bacterium
GTCGCCGTAGACGTTGTCGATGCGGCCGACCGAGGGCCAGAACTTGTGCTGACGGAGCGAGGCCATCGGGTAGGCTGCCTGTTCGCGGCTGTAGGTGTGCGTCCATTCGTTCGCGCAGATTGCCTCCGCCGGGTGCGGGGCGTTCTTGAGCGGGTTGTCATTTGGATCGGATTCACCATGGATGACTGCGGTGATTTCTCCGTGGATGGAAATCATCGCGTCGCAGAAGCGGTCGAGTTCGTCGAGCGATTCGGATTCCGTCGGCTCGATCATCAGGGTGCCTCCGACCGGCCAGCTCATCGTTGGGGCGTGGAAACCATAATCCATCAGGCGTTTGGCCACGTCTTCGACGGTGATGCCGCTTTGCTCGGTGAGCGGGCGGACGTCGATGATGCACTCGTGGGCGACAAGCCCCTGGTTGCCGGTGTAGAGGATGGGGAAGAACGGTGCCAGCCGTTTGGCGATGTAGTTGGCGTTGAGGATGGCGACTTCGGTGGCTTCCTTGAGGCCTTCGCCGCCCATCATCGCGATGTACATCCACGAGATCGTGTTGATCGACGCGCTGCCCCAGGGTGCCGAGCAGACCGCGCCGTTGCTTTGTTCGAGTTCGCGGTGGCCGGGAAGGAAGGGGACGAGCTGCCGGGCGACGCCGATCGGACCGACGCCGGGGCCACCGCCGCCGTGCGGGATGCAGAAGGTCTTGTGGAGGTTGAGATGGCAGACGTCGGCGCCGATGAGTCCCGGGCTGGTGAGTCCGACCTGGGCGTTCATGTTGGCACCGTCCATGTAGACCTGGCCGCCGTTGGCATGGATGATCTCGCAGATTTCACCGATGGTTTCCTCGAAGACGCCGTGGGTCGACGGATAGGTGACCATCAGGCAGGAAAGCTGCTCGCGGTGTTGTTCGGCGAGGGCCTTGAGGTCGGCGACATCGATGTTGCCGTTGTCGTCGCATTTCACCCCGACAACCTTCATGCCGGCCATGACCGCCGATGCCGGATTGGTGCCGTGGGCGGAGACCGGGATGAGGCAGATCTTGCGGTGTCCGTCGTTGCGCGACTGGTGGTAGCGGTGGATGGCGAGCAGTCCGGCGTATTCCCCCTGCGAGCCGGCGTTGGGTTGGAGCGAGACGGCTGCGAAGCCGGTGACTTCCGCGAGCCAGTCCTCGAGTTGCGAGAGCATCTCGCGGTAGCCGGCGCTTTGGTCGGCGGGGATGAAGGGATGGAGCGAGGCGACCTCGGGCCAGCTCAGCGGCATCATCTCCGAAGTGGCGTTGAGCTTCATCGTGCACGAACCCAGGGCGATCATCGACTCGTTGAGTGCGAGGTCCTTCGCTTCGAGCCGCTTGAGGTAGCGCAGCATTTCGGTTTCCGAGTGGTAGCGGTTGAAGACCTTCTGGGTGAGGAAGTCATCAGGGCGTTGCAGGCCCTGCGGCCATTGCACCTGTCCGTCGGCGAGCCGTTGGAGACTGGTGCCGAAGCAGGAGCATAGGGTTTCGATGTCTTCCCACTCGGTGGTTTCATCGATGGAAATCCCGAGGTGTTCGGCGTCGATGGCGCGCAGGTTGTATCCGGCGGCGACCGCCTTGCGGTGATGCCCCGCGATGGCTTCGGCGCTGCCGCGGACCACCAGGGTGTCGAAGAAACAATCGTTTTCGACGTCGATGCCACCCTGCCGCAGCGATGCCGCCAGCGAGCGGGATTTATCATGAACGAGGCGGGCGATGTGCTTGAGTCCTTCGGGGCCGTGATAGACGGCATACATCGACGCCATGACCGCCAGCAGGACCTGGGCGGTGCAGATGTTCGAGGTCGCCTTGTCGCGGCGGATGTGTTGTTCGCGGGTTTGCAGCGAGAGCCGGTAGCCGGGCTTGCCGTAGCTGTCGACCGAGACGCCGATCAGGCGGCCTGGCATTTTGCGTTTGAGCGCGTCGCAGCAGGCCATGAAGCCCGCGTGCGGTCCGCCGAAGCCCATTGGCACCCCGAAGCGTTGGGAAGAGCCGATGCAGATATCCGCGCCGAAGGAGCCCGGGGCCTTGAGCAGCGTCAGGGCCAGCAGGTCGGCGGCGACGATGGTAACCGCACCGGCCGCTTTCGCTTTGGCGAAGAAGGCGCTGAAGTCGTCGATCCGGCCGCGCGTGTCGGGGTATTGCACCAGCACGGCAAAGACGCTGCCGTCGGCCGGCAGTTCGGCCGATTGCCAATCGCCAGTGACCACTTCGATGCCCAGCGGTTCGGCCCGGGTGAGGATGACATCGATCGTTTGCGGATGGGTCCGGTCCGAGACGAAAATCCGTTTGCCGTTCGGTTTGCCGGCGAGCGCCAGGCTCATCGCTTCCGCGGCGGCCGTGCCTTCGTCGAGCAGGGAGGCGTTGGAGACGTCGAGACCGGTGAGGTCAGTGATCATCGTCTGGAAGTTGAGCAGGGCTTCCAGGCGTCCTTGGGCGATTTCCGCCTGATAGGGAGTGTAGGCGGTGTACCAGCCGGGGTTTTCGAGGATGTTGCGTTGGATGACGCCGGGAGTATGGGTGCCGTGGTAACCTTGGCCGATGAAGGACTTCAGCAGGCGGTTTTTGCCCATGATCGATTTCAGCGAGCGCAGCGCACCGTTCTCGCTTTGGGGTTGGGGCAGGCTCAGGGCCTTGTGCATGCGGATGCCGCCGGGAACCGCGGCTTCGATCAGGGTGTCGAGGGAGCTGTATCCGGTGATGCGGAGCATTTGCTCGCGGTCGGAATCGATCGGACCCAGGTGGCGGCTGCGGAAATCAAGTCGTGCGGACATATCGGTTGAAGGTGGGCGGGGTTGCCGTGAACAAGAACGCCTCCTGCATAAAGGAAAACTTTCCGTGCGCAACCCTCGTGGACGCTTGTTCCATAATTTTTCGTCAGTCGGCGGGGTGCTCCGGTTCCGCTGGAGCCGTATTGAAACATCGCTTGCGGGGCGGACCTTGTTGGCTGCAAGAGGAAAAGGCATGGCGGGATCATGGATCGGCGGACCTTTCTGGATCGCATGAGCGGGGCGGGAGTGCTGGCGGCCTTGTGTCCGCTTGGAATGGCGCGGGATTTGACGCCGATTTCCATCCCCTTCGGAGGCAATGGCAAACTCCCGGATGCTGGGAATTTCAAGACCTGTGGATTGACGCTCATCGATGCGGGCACCCCTGACTTTCTGATGCCGGCCAGGCCCGGAGCGGAGTTTGAAGCGAAGCTTGAGGCCCTCAAGGCTCCGCCCTTGCCGGTGCTTTCGTGCAATGGCTTCATCCGCCCCTATTTCAAGTTGTTGTGAGATGCGGGTTGCCGTGGCGCGCTGAATCTTGAGGCGAAGGGTGGCTTGGACGCACTCGCGGCCGTGGTGATTGCGATCAAAACGCTGGCGGCAAAGGCCATGAGCGCCTCATGAAGGCCTTTCCATAAGCCTTCATGGCATCAGCGTTGCTGCTCGCGGTGGCGGGTAAAGATCGCGAGCGTGCGGTCGCGCTCGGCGTGGTGGTCAACGCAGGGCAGGGGGTAGCCAGAGGCGATGGGCTTGCCGTCGGCGGGTGGCTCGAGAAATTTCCCGGGATCGGTTCCGGCCAGTTCCGGGATCCAGCGTTTGATGTATTTCCCTTGCGGGTCGTAGCGTTTGGTTTGCGACCAGGGGTTCTGGATGCGGAAATAGGGGGCGGCGTCGGCACCGGTGCCGGCCGACCACTGCCAGCCGCCGTTGTTGGATGCGATTTCGCCATCCACGAGGTGTTGCATGAAATACGATTCGCCGAGCCGCCAGTCGAGGT
>CBFGOB010000311.1:0-3762 GCA_965650215.1 uncultured bacterium
TGTTGAGCTTCATGTCGCCGTTGAGGATGTGGCTGAACTCGTGGGCGACGACGCCTTGGAGTTCGTTGCGGGTGAGGTGGTCGAGGGTTCCGCGGGTGACGCCGATGACGGCATTGGCCGGATCGGTGCCGGCGGCAAAGGCATTGATGCCCGGCTCGCCGTCCATGATCCAGACCTCCGGGATTGGCGAGCCTGAGGCGATTGCCATTTCCTCGACGACATTGAGCAGCCGGCGTTCCTTGAGGTCGCGGGTCGAGGGGTCGACCGGGCGGCCGCCGAGGCTGCGGGCGACGACGTTGCCGCCTGCCGACAGATGCGCGAGCTTGCTGAGGCTGCCGATGAGGATCATGCCGCCGACGATGATTGCCGTCCACAGGAACCAATCCGGCTGCCACCATTCGATCTCCGGGCGGTCCTTCGGGCCCTGGATGCCGGTGAAATGCGCGATGGCAATCAGTACCGCATACATCGTGCCCACCACGCCGACGAGGCAGAGGGCGAACCAGAACACCAGTTTCCTGGTTTCCCTGCGGGCACGTTCCTGGGCGGCGAAGAAATCCATGGGTCGCGGGAATCGAGGGATCAGAAGCTGACCTTCGGTGCCTCGCGTTGGGCGACCTCGTCGATTTCAAAGAACGCCGCGGCGCTGAAGTTGAAGAAGCCGGCGATGAGATTGCTCGGGAAGACCTCGCGCTTGGTGTTGTAGGCCATGACCGCGTCGTTGTAGGCCTGGCGGGAGAAGGCGATCTTGTTTTCGGTGGTCGTGAGTTCCTCGCTGAGCTGCATCATGTTCTGGTTCGCCTTGAGGTCGGGGTAGGCTTCGGCGACGGCGAAGAGGCGTCCGAGGACACCGCCGAGTCCGGCTTCCGCCTGGCCGAGTTGGCCGAGGGCGGCGGCGTCGCCGGGATGGGCCGCGGCATGCTTGCGTGCGCCTTCGGCCATGTTGCGCGCGGAGATCACGGCGTCGAGGGTTTCGCGTTCGTGGCTCATGTAGCCTTTCGCGGTTTCCACGAGGTTGGGAATGAGGTCGTGGCGGCGCTTCAGCTGGACGTCGATTTGGGCAAAAGCGTTCTTGAAGGCGTTGCGCAGGCGGACGAGTCCGTTGTAGTTGCCGATCACGAAGACGGAGAGGACAAGCAGGACGCCAAGCACCACGGCGAGGACGATGACGGTGAGCGATGCGGTAATCATGGTGGCGTGCTTTTAGGGCAATGTGCCGGAATTTCCCATGAGAATTTCGGGCGGGTCGTCGATTGGTCAGGGTCCCTGGGGGGGGCTTTTCGCGAGGTCAGAAGCCCGGGTTTCATCGGAAATCCGGCGATTTCCCGGCCCATGGTGAAGAAAATCGGGAATTGTGTCGCTTTTCCCGCATCCGGCGACTATGCACGTGGTCCGGTTCACGACTTGGCAAGATCAAGTTCTGGAGTTTTGCCAGATGCGTTTAGCGATTCAGATGGTGATCTGAGACCCGATTCACGGGAACAGTCTCAAGTGAAGTCACGTCGCGTGGACCGATTTTACGAATATGAAAATGTATGTTGGCAATCTGTCGTTTGATACGACCAAGCAAGACCTCGAATCCATCTTCTCCGCGCACGGCACCGTGACGGATGTGCATCTCCCCACGGACCGCGAAAGCGGCCGTCCGCGTGGCTTTGCCTTCGTGACGATGGACAGCAAGGGTGCGATGGACAAAGCGATCGCCTCGATCCACGGCACCGATGTCGGTGGCCGCAATCTGAAGGTGAACGAAGCCCAGCCCCGTGAAGAGCGCGGTGGCAACAGCTACGGTGGCAACAGCTACGGTGGCGGTGATCGCGGTGGCAACCGCGGTGGTGCCCGTCGTTATTGATTCAAGCGAATCCCGAAATTCCACGGCAGCTTTCCATCCCGGGAGGCTGCCGTTTTTTTATGGGTCCCCGGCGGTAGATCCGGAGTGGCTGCCTGTGGCAGGCATGCTCAGGACTGGCGATTTCTCAATCGCCACCCGTGTGTCTGCCCGTGTCCGCTGATGCATGGCGGCTTGGAAGCCGCCAGCCCTCACCATGGCGCTCGGAGAGCGCCGCTCCGATGGAGATTTTGGCGTCTTGGACCTTCAACTTTCTTCCCCGGCCACGATCCTTGGGAAGACCGGCTTGGGTTTGCCGATCTGATGGCCGTCGGGGATGAGTCCCCATTGGAGCTTGTCGAGCGTGAGTTGAGCGAGGTCCGGCAGGTTGAGTTGATCCGCAAGCTTTGCCGCCGCGTCGGGCAGGACGGGTGAAAGCAGCACCGCGCAATGGGCAACGCTTTCGACGAGGTGCTGGAGCACGGTGGCGAGGCGATCGGCCTGGTCGGGATGCTTGTTGAGCTCCCAGGGTTTCATGCGCTCGGCATACTGGTTGCAGTGGACGACGTGGCGGTTGATCGCCTCGAGTCCCTTGGACACATCGAAGGCGTCCATGGCCGCGCGGTAGTCGGCGAGTGTGGAGGCCAGCGATTGCTGGAGCGCGCGGTCGTCGTCGGTGAGTGGTCCGCCGCTGTGGATCGTGCCGCCGGTGAAGCGCTGGCTCATGTTGAGCGCGCGGTTGCAGAGGTTGCCGAGTTCGTTGGCGAGTTCGGTGTTGAAGAGCATGACGAGGCGCTCGACGTCGAAGTCCGAGTCCTTGCCGGTGACGATGTCGCGCACCAGGTAATAGCGGAGGGCATCGACGCCGAAGGTGTCGGCGAGTTCGCTGGGGTCGACGATGTTGCCGAGCGACTTCGACATTTTCTCACCCTTGATGTTCCACCAGCCGTGGACCAGCAGGCTGGGCATTTCGGCATCGGCGAAGCCCATCGCGTGGAGCATGCAGAGCCAGTAGATCCCGTGGGCGGGCACGAGGATGTCCTTGCCGATGATGTGCACCGGCCGGCCGCCCTGTTTCCAGATCGTGTCGAAATCCGGCAGTGTTTCGTGCGAGGCGTAGCCGGCGAAGCTGATGTAGTTGATGAGCGCGTCGAACCAGACGTAGGTGACGTAGTCGGGATCGAAGGGGAACTCGATGCCCCAGCGCAGGCGTTCCTTCGGGCGTGAGATGCAGAGGTCGGTGCCGGAGTTGCGATCGAGGGCGTTGAGCAGTTCGCTCTTGCGGAAGGCGGGCAGCACGGCATCGGGAGTGCCTTCCAGGAAGTTTTTGAGCCAGGCCGTGTGTTCGGAGAGCTTGAAGTACCAGTTTTCCTCTTCGATCACGACCACCTCGCCCCATTCGGGTCCGAACTCTCCCTGTTCATTGCGGTCGCGGTCCGAGAGG
Source organism: uncultured bacterium (assembly GCA_965650215.1). Taxonomy (GTDB): domain Bacteria; phylum Verrucomicrobiota; class Verrucomicrobiia; order Verrucomicrobiales; family Akkermansiaceae; genus Luteolibacter. Next base: position 3,273 of record CBFGOB010000311.1, read on the forward strand.
AATTGTTCCTGCCGCACCGAGTAGTGGCCGGAGTGGGCTTTTTTGTAGAGCTGGCCCTGATCCTTGAGGGTGGTGAGGATCGCTTGGACGCAGGCCTTGTGGCGGTCGTCGGTGGTTTCCGCCCAGCCGTCGTAGTGGACGCCGAGTTTTTCCCAGAGCTTGAGGAATTTCTTGGTCGTGCGTTTGACGAAGGTCGCGGGGTGCACGCCTTCCTTTTCGGCCGTCTGCTGGACTTTCTGGCCGTGCTGGTCGACGCCGGTGAGGAAGTAGGCCTGATCCCCCCGCAGCCGGCGATGGCGGGCAATCACGTCGGCAAGCACCTTTTCATAGGCGTGGCCGATGTGCGGTGAGCCGTTGGTGTAGTCAATCGCGGTGGTGAGGTAGAACATGCGGTCGGGATGAGGGATGGGGCGCGGGGACCTAAGCAGAGGCTTGGGAGGCGTGCAAGGTGGATGAGGGGAATCCAGGTAGCGGGGGATACCAGAGCGAA
>CBFGOB010000312.1:0-3748 GCA_965650215.1 uncultured bacterium
CGCCCATCGAACTCAAGTTGAGCGCCGCGAGATCGAGAAACCCTGCATTGACACTGGTCGTCCCGTTGTAGGTCGGCGCAGCCGTCAGGAAGAGCCAACCGCCTCCCTCTTTGATCAGCCCCGCCGTTCCCGAGTCGTTGCCGATCACCCCGGAGATCGTGGAACGGTTCAATCCCGCATTCAAACCGGCGGGCACGACAACCGTTCGCGTGGCCCCGTTCAGGTTGATGGCACTGGAGAAAGTGATGACCGCCGCATTGCCTGCGCCGGGGTCGCCCAACACAAACTTGCTCGGGTTGAAGTCCGCCGAGCCCCACACCACGGAGCCGAGATTGACGCTGGGGCCCGAAGTTCCGGAACCACCAAACCCGCTTTCTCCACCAAGGACCTGAACCTGATTGGTGCCTGTGCCCAAAGTCCGGGCATAGGTGACTCCCCAATAAAAGGAAAGAAGCCCGCCGTTGAGGGTCAGGTTCCCATCCCCCAGAACGCCGGTATTGTTATTCGCATGCAGGACGCCTCCGTTGATCGCGACAGCGCCCGTGAAGCCCGTGTTGGCACCCCCGACATTCAGCCTGCCGGAACCGTTTTTGACCAATGCGCCTGAGCCGGTGAGTGCCGCCGCGACATTGTTGACGACACCGAACGTCGTGGTCCCCGTGCCATCGACCGTGAGTTCGTGGCCGGCATTGTCGATGAGATTGGTTCCATTGGCAGTCGTCAGCGCGGTGGTGGAATGGTTGACCCATGTCTGGGGCCCACCGAGGGTGATCGGGCTGAGGAAGGTCGCCGCGCCGGAACCGCTGTTCTTGATGATCCCGCCGTTGATGGTGATCGTGCTTCCGGCCGTACCCAGGGTGTAGGTGCCGCCAAAGGAGTTGAAGATGAGCGTATTGAGGGCCGTGCCACTGGCCAAGGTGACCGCACCACCCGTGCCGCCATTGCCGAAGTTCGCCGAAGATCCGGATGCCCATCCCGTATTGTTCGCACCATCCCACCATTGGTTGGCATTGAGCCAGGCTCCCGCTCCGTCGGTCCGGTTCGCGGTGACACCATTGGCATCCCAGGTGAGACCGACGACGATTTCCACGGTGGTTTGCACCGTATGGGTTTTCGCCGAGGAGTCGGTCACGCGCAGTTTGATGGCGTTGAGCCCTTCATGCATGCCATACAGGCTGATCAAGTCATTGTAAGCAATGGCACCGGGGCTGGCGCCACTGACATTCGTGTTGAAGGCTCCGCCGTTGTCCGTGGCATTCAGGTCCCAATCGTAAGCCGTGAGGGTCTGCCCATTCGACGGCTGGGATGCACTGCCATCCATCGTAAGGGATTGGCCGAACAGGATTTTGTAGGGACCGGTCGTGACGGCAAGCGGATCAGCCCGGACGACCGTGAGTGTCTGCGGCACCGGCACGGCAGCCAGGTGGTCCTGATCCCCCGGCTGGGAAGCGGTGATCGTGGTGGATCCGACGCCGACCACCGTGACTTCGTTCCCGGACACCGTGGCGACCGCAGGATTCGAACTGGTGTAGGAAACCTCCAGTCCCGAGGATGCGGTGGCGCTGAGGGTGAACGGCGCGGCGTTGTCCAAAACCGTCGCGAGCGGGTTGAAGGTGATGGTTTGCGACGCCTTGTTGATCAGCAAGGTACCGCTGGTACTACCCGAGTAGTTCGGGTCGCTGATCGTCGCCACAACCGGATAGGAACCCGCCACGATGGGCAGGCTGGCACTGCCCGCGTAGGTCACCGTACAGGGAAGCCCGGCCGGCGTGGTGGTGACGGTGGCGCTCTTCGCCGTGCCGTCGTAGGTGTAGGTCAGGTTGCTCAGGGCCACCGTGGCGGGGAAGGGATTGACCGCAAGCGACACCCCGCGGGTCGTATTGCCTTCGCTGTTGGTGGTGTTGGTGAAGCTGACGGTGTCGTTGTAGTTGCCGACGTTGAGGTTGTTGGCATTGCTGTTGATCGTCACGGTCACCGTGGTGCTGCCGCCTGCGGCGAGGGTGCCGCTGGTGGCGCTGAGGCTGACCCAGCCCGCGGTTTTCGCAGCCGTCCAATTGATCGTGGAGTTGCCCGGATTGCTCAGCGTGTATTGCAGGGAACCGGGTGAGAAGGGTCCACCGTAAGTTCCCGACGAAGTCAGTCCGCCCGCCGGGGAAACCGCGAGCGTGCCTACCGTGATTCCGGTGCCCGTGAGGCTGATGTCGAAGGGGTTTTCATCCGAATCGTTGCTGCCGATCTGGAGGGAGGCCGTGCGCGTCCCTGCGCCGCCCGGAGTGAAGGTGACGGTAAAGGTGGTGCTCGCGCCCGGAGCGACCGTCGTCGCCCCGAGACTTCCGAGCGCGAAGTCCGAGGCATGCGTGCCCGTCTTCGCAAGGGTGAGGCCGGTGAGGTTGGAAGCCCCGGTATTCTTGATGGTGAAGGTGACGGCCGTGGCGGGAGTGCTCAGCATCGCGGTGCCGCAATTCACCGTGGCGCTGCCGTCCACGAGGTTGGTGCCGACCGGTTGCTCGACGGCGATCTCGGGTGCGGCGGAGGGCGTCCAGATGACCTGGTCCACCCAGGCCGCATCGGAACCGGCGACCGTGTTCACATCTTTTGAATACGTCCATTTGACGGTCTGGGCGCCACTCGGAATGGAAACGGTTTTTTGCACCCAATCCACATTTCCGGAAATTCTCGCGAGGCTTCCGGTTTGCAGCACGTCATTGACGTAGAGGCTGAGCCACTCGTAGTTGGACTCCGACGAAACCTTCCACCAGTAGGTCAGCGTGCCCGGGCCGGTCACGGTGGTCTGCATCGAAGCGCTTTGGCTGTCGGCAATGGCCCCGCTCTGGGCGGCATCCACCCCGTCCTGGGTGATAGTGGTTTGGGGGTACCACGCGGGAGTGCCCGTCGTGCTCCAGGTCAGGCCGGTGGTATCCACGGCATCGGCCAAGGTGGGCATGATGGCGAAGGTCGCATTGCTGGTGTCGGTCTTGGTCGGGTTCTCAATGCTGGTGAGCCGGACGCTGTAATCCGTGCCGGAGGCCTGTGCTCCGGGAATGGTCCAACTGAACGAACCGGTGTTGGCGGTACTGGCGGCCAAGGTGCTGTTGAGCACCCCGCCCTTGAGCAGTTCGATCTTCACATTGCCGCCGAGGCTGGAAGTCCAGGTGATGTTCTTGGTTTCCCCTTTGCCCCATTGTTCACCTCCATTGGGCGAGGAAACGATCATTTCCGCACTTTGGACCGTGAAGGTTACGGCGAGCGTGCGCGGTGAGTTGCCCGCCTGGGCGGAGGTCACCGTGAGGGTATCCGTGTAGGTGCCCGGAGCAAGCGAGGTCGCATCGCAATTCACATAGATCGTGTCGGTTTCCGCCACCACGGTACCGGAAGCGGGCGATACCGAGAGCCAGGGTTGGGTGCCGCTGACCGTGTAGTTCATCGTGCCGCCACCCGTATTGCCGAGCCCGAAGGACGACTGCGCGCCGGGGAAGCCGGCAATGCCCGTTAGAGAAACCGCGGTCGTCGAGAGCGCCATCACCGGCTGGGCGGTGACGGTGAGAGTGACCGTGATCGTCTTGGTCGTCGGCGATGCGGCCGGATCGGTCACGGTGATGGTGCCGGTGTAGGAACCGGCGGCAAGTGCGCTGGTGTCGTAGTTGATGGTGATGAGGTCGCTCTCGGTCGTCGCCGTGCCGGTCGTGCTCGTGTTCGTCGCATTCTTCGCCTCGGCGATGTCCGCGTTCGGATCGGGATTGCCGCCGTG
>CBFGOB010000313.1:0-3743 GCA_965650215.1 uncultured bacterium
GTCCTCGGCCCTCAGCTCGAGCCGCGCATTGCCGGGCAGCGATGAAAACCGGCGGCCTAACAGGTCAAAAAACGCCTGCTGCTCCATCTCCGCATTCTGCGAATCGACGATCGCCTTGCTCAGTTTCAGCGAGGTCCTGGCGATCGCGAACACCATGGTCACCACCACCGCGATCAGCAGCAGGGCGGTCATCACCTCGAGCAGGGTGAAGCCGCGCGGACGGACGGATGGAGACGGACGCGTCATGGCTGGTACATGCGCCCGTGGCGCCAGGTTTCGACCTTGCGGTCCTGCCAGGTTCCGTTCTCGAACCAGCGCGCGGTGATGCGCAGGCGGTAGATCTCATCCAAGGCAACCCCGTCCTGGTTCTGCAGGTCCTCGACCAATTCGATGCTGGTCAGGATTTCCACCTCGGTTCCCTCGACCGCATAGCGCGACTCGCCGACCTCCAGCACCGGCAGCGAAAGCAACTCGTTCATCGCCCCGTCGAGGATCCGCGTGACCCGCAGTTCCGCATGCGCCGCCGATGCCACCTTCGACATCCGCTGCAAGGCCACCACGAATCCGGTCGCCGCCATCGAGAACACCGCCAAGGCGAGAATGACCTCCAGCAGCAGGAAACCGCGGCGACGGGACTGGCGGTGCCGCTTCATGGGGATTCGAGCTGGGATGCGCTGACGGCCGCCGTCAGCGGGTGAAATGCCATTTCCATCACGTGGCCGTTGAGGTCCAGGCGCACACCGATCGGCTCGCACAGGCCGTTGGGGTCGAAGCGCCAGATCCGCGGTTCCACGCCCCGCGCCCCCACCCAGGTGCTTTCGCTCCAACCGCGGGTCCATACCTGCATGCCATTGTCGAACGTCAACAACCAGCCCTCCGCCCCGCCGTCCGCTTCGGGTCCATCCTCCGCATCCATGACGCGCGCCGCCGCCAGCGACATCATCTCCACCTCGCTCTCGCGGAACACCAACACGTAGGGTGACTGCCGCAACACCGCCGTCAGACGCGCCCGCTTGGCCAGGCCCTCCAGCTCGCGCGAGGCCTTTTTGAGCGCATGCTCATCGGAGGAAACCTTCAACAGGCCCACCGCCCCCGCAAGCACGAGGGCGCTGACAGTCAGGGCGATGACGATCTCCAACAGCGTGAAGCCCCGAGGAGGCTCACATCGTTTGGCTGTTGATGTCATCTTCATTGCCTTCCTGGCCGTCCTCACCGGTGCTGATGATCTCCGGCTCGGAGGTGTTCACCTTCCCCGGAAACCGATAGACGTAGGGACGGTCCCATGGGTCCTTGACCACGCGGGTCATCGCCTTGGTGCGGACCAGGGCCTCGAGGCCTTCCTGGGTGCTGGGGTAGCTGCCCTTGTTGATCTTGTAGAGCTCCAGGGCCGAGAGGAAGGCGTTGATGTCCGCACGCGCCTGCTGGGGCTTCGCCTGGTTCTTGATGCCTTTCATCATGTAAATCGCACCGCCCATGATCATCGCGATGATGCCGAGGACGATGACCATCTCCAGCAGGGTGAATCCGGAATGGCGGCGGGGTTTGGCGGGAACGGGTCGGGTTTTCATGAAGGGACTGCTTGAGTCTGGATACACGAGATTTGCAGGGAATCCAGCGCCATGCGATCCAAAAATCCACTTGGGATGCGGGCCGTCCACCGGCGCCTTACGGCCGATTGCGCGCGGCGCTGTCTTCCGCCTTGCCAGTCCGGCCGCTTTGCATCACCCCTAGCCCAAGCAATCCTATGAACAACGTTCTCATCATCGGCGCCGGCGGAGTCGGCAATGTCGTGGCCCACAAATGCGCCATGGTTCCCGAAATCTTCGGCCAGATCACCCTCGCTTCCCGCACGGTCTCGAAATGCGAGGCGATCGCCGCCTCGGTGAAACAACGGACCGGCCGCGACATCGGCGTCGCCCGGGTAGACGCCGACCTGCCGGAGGAAACCGCCGCCCTGATCCGCAAGACCGGTGCCAAGCTGCTGATCAACGTCGCCCTGCCTTACCAGGACCTGACCCTCATGGACGCCTGCCTGCAGGCCGGCTGCGACTACATGGACACCGCCAACTACGAGCCCAAGGACGTCGCGAAGTTCGAGTACTCGTGGCAGTGGGCCTATCAGGAGCGCTTTGAAAAAGCCGGCCTCTCGGCCCTGCTCGGCTCGGGCTTCGACCCCGGCGTCACCAATGTCTTCACCGCCTGGGCGCTCAAGCACCACTTCGACGAAATCCACACCCTCGACATCATCGACGTCAACGGCGGCAACCACGGCAAGGCCTTCGCCACCAACTTCAACCCGGAAATCAACATCCGCGAAGTCACCGCCGAATGCCGCCACTACGAGGACGGCCGCTTCGTCGAAACCCCGCCGATGTCGCTCCACCAGGAATTTGCCTGCCCGGAGGGGGTCGGCAGCTACGAGATCTACCGGATGTACCACGAAGAGCTCGAGTCACTGGTCAGACACATCCCGACGATCCGGCGCGCCCAATTCTGGATGTCCTTCTCGCCGAACTACCTCAAGCACCTCGAAGTCCTCGGCAACGTCGGCATGACCCGCATCGATCCGGTCCTCTACAACGGCCAGGAAATCATCCCGCTCCAGTTCCTCAAGGCCGTCCTGCCCGACCCCGGCGACCTCGGCAAGTCGACCAAGGGCCGCACCTGCATCGGCAACATCATCACCGGCACCAAGGACGGCCAATACAAGGCGATCTACATCTACAACATCTGCGACCACGAGGCCTGCTTCGAGGAAGTCGGCTCCCAGGCGATCTCCTACACCACCGGGGTCCCCGCCATGATCGGCGCCAAGCAGATGCTCGAAGGCACCTGGCGCAAACCCGGCGTCTGGAACATGGAACAACACGACCCCGACGGCTTCATGGCCGACCTCAACCGCCACGGACTGCCCTGGCAGGTCGTCGAGCTGACCCGGGAGCAGGCGGAATCGCTAGTTGTCGCTTGATTCCCGGTCCGCCTCTGGTGCAGGCTTCCGGGCATCCCCCCTTACCCTGCGGTTTCCTCCTCCCCAATCCAACGGGAGACCGCGGCCAGACATGATTCAGACCAGCCAACAATTGAGCGACTATTTGGCCTCACTCCGGGCCAAAGGCGGGAATCTGAAATGTGCCATCGACACGGAAGCCGACAGCCTTCACCGCTATCAGGAATCGCTGTGCCTCGTCCAATTCGCCATCGATGAGGACGTCCTGCTGATCGACCCGCTCAGCATCGAGGACCTCAGCCCGCTGGCGGCCTTCATGGCCGACACGACCGTCTGGATGCACGGCGCGGATTACGACATGACCATGCTCAAGCGCGAGTTCGGCGAGATCCCCGCGGTCGTTTACGATACCCAGATCGGCGCCCGCATGCTCGGTGCCCGCCGCTTCGGCCTCGCCGACCTGGTCGAGCACTACTTCGGCATCACGCTCTCGAAATCCTCGCAAAAAGCCGACTGGGGCAAACGCCCGCTGTCGGACAAAATGATCGAATACGCGCTCAACGACGTCCGCTACCTGCTCGAGATGGGGGAGAAGATCGTCGCCGAACTCCAGGCCCGCGGCCGCTACGAGTGGTTTGTCGAAAGCTGCGACGCCGCCCGGCTCAAGGTCCTCGAACGCAGCGAAAACAAGGAGGACAACTGGCGCATCCAGGGCTCCGGCAAGCTCAGCCGCCAGGGGCTCGCCTTTCTCAAGCAGCTCTGGCACTGGCGCGACCAGGAAGCAAAGGGCTGGGAA
>CBFGOB010000314.1:0-3741 GCA_965650215.1 uncultured bacterium
GGCGAGGTTTGGAGTTCGTAGGCCGAGCGGCGGTCGGCATCCGGATCGCTGAAGCGCGGGCGGGTACCCTTGATCGGGCGGGTTTCGATATGGCGGCCGGAGATCTTGAGGAAGGATTCCGGCGAGGAACTCAGGACTTCCTTGCCGTCGAGGTCGAGCCAGGCCGCCATCGGCGCGGGGGAGGCATCGCGCAGGGCCTCATAGAGCCCGAAAAGCGAGCCGCCGGCGATTTGGGCCTCGAATGCCTGCGAGAGGTTGGCCTGGTAGATGTCGCCGGCGGAGATCCATTCCTTGATGCGGTGGACCGCCTTGTGGAATTCGCGGTAGGAGGTCTTGGCCTGGAAACTGGTGATGAGTGCCGGGAGGTGGTCGGTCGGCGCCAACTGGTGCGAGAGGTTGCCGCTTTCCCACCAAACTTCATCGGTGTGGTCGAAGACCAGCATGTCGCGGAATTCGCCGAAGACGAAGTCGCCCTCGTAACTGACCCAGCCGCAAAGGCCGCCGAGCGGGAAACCGTGGTCGCCGGCGACCTTGGGCATCGAGGCCAAGGCGTTGCGCAGCCATTGGCGGTCGGCGCTTTGGTGGATCGACCCGCACCAGATCCGCTGCGGGTGCGCCGAGATCACCGACACCGGCTGGTGGCTTGATGCCGGCAGGTTGCCGGAGGTGTCGAAGAAGACCAAGCCGGGCAGATGGCGCAGCTGGGCCGCCACCTCGACCGGCGACAGGCCGTCCAGGTGGGTGCTGCGAACAGGGATGAGTGCCCGGGCGGAAGCCATCTCTACACAAGCAGAACGGCGGGAGGCCGCTTAAAGCAAGCGGGAACCTCGCCGTTTCGGTGAATTTCGCATTTTTTGGCCGTTTTTCGAGACTCTAGTGTTGCCAAATCCTCCCTGCCGACTAGCAATGCGCCCCCGGCGCCGCATCGGCGTCCCCAACATCGAAGCACACATCCCTGGCATGAAGGACCTCACCAAATACCGCAACATCGGCATTTTCGCCCACGTGGACGCCGGCAAGACCACCACGACCGAACGCATCCTCAAGCTGACCGGCAAAATCCACAAGATCGGCGAGGTTCACGACGGTGCTTCGACCATGGACTTCATGGAGCAGGAAGCCGAGCGCGGCATCACCATCCAGTCGGCGGCCACCACCTGCTTCTGGAAAGGCCACCAGTTCAATGTCATCGACACCCCCGGCCACGTGGACTTCACGATCGAGGTTTACCGTTCGCTCAAGGTGCTCGACGGCGGCATCGGCGTGTTCTGCGGATCCGGCGGCGTGGAGCCGCAATCCGAGACCAACTGGCGCTACGCCAACGACTCGAAGGTTTCCCGCGTCATCTATGTCAACAAGCTCGACCGCATCGGTGCCGACTTCTACCGCGTGGTCGCCCAGGTGAAGAAGATCCTCGGCGCGCACCCGCTGGTCATGGTCCTGCCGATCGGCACCGAGTCCGACTTTGTCGGTGTCGTCGACCTGCTCAGCATGAAGGCCCACATCTGGGACGATTCCGGCCAGCCCGAGAATTTCAAGATCGAGGAAATCCCCGCCGACATGGTGGAGAAAGCCAAGGAATACCGCGCGGCCCTCGTCGAGACCGCGGTGGAGCAGGACGATGCGGTCATGGAAGCCTACCTCGAAGGCAACGAGCCGGATCTCGACACCCTCAAGCGCTGCATCCGCAAGGGCACCGTCGACCTCGCGTTCTTCCCAACCTATTGCGGTTCCTCGTTCAAGAACAAGGGCCTGCAGCTGGTGCTCGACGCAGTGGTTGATTTCCTTCCTTCCCCGCTGGATGTGAAACCGCTGCCGGAAGTCGACGCCGAGGGCCATGAGACCGGCGAGTTCGCCGTGTCCGATCCGAGCAAGCCGCTGCGTGCGCTGGCGTTCAAGATCATGGACGACAAGTTTGGCGCCCTGACTTTCACCCGCATCTACTCGGGTACCATCAAGAAGGGTGATACGATCCTCAACTCCTTCACCGGCAAGACCGAGCGCGTGTCCCGGATGGTGGAAATGCACGCCGACGACCGCAACGAAATCGACTCCGCCCAGGCGGGTGACATTGTCGCCATCGTCGGTCTCAAGAATGTCCAGACCGGCCACACGCTCTGTGACGAGAAGCACCCGGCCACTCTCGAGCCGATGGTGTTCCCGGATCCCGTGATTTCGATCGCCGTCGCCGCCAAGGACAAGGCCAACGCCGAAAAACTCGCCAACGCCATTGGCAAGATGGTGCAGGAGGACCCCTCGTTCCGCGTCGAGACCGACGAGGAGACCAACGAGATGATCCTCAAGGGCATGGGCGAGCTTCACCTCGACATCAAGATCGACATCCTCAAGCGCACCCACAAGGTCGAGGTCGATGTCGGCGCCCCGCAGGTCGCCTACCGCGAAACCATCACCAAGCCGGTGGCCGACAGCTACACCCACAAGAAGCAGTCCGGTGGTTCCGGTCAGTATGCGAAGATCGACTACAAGATCGAACCGCTCGATCCGGGTTCCGGTTTCGTGTTCGAGTCGTCCGTCGTCGGTGGCAACGTGCCGAAGGAATTCATCCCGGCCGTCGAAAAAGGCTTCAAGACCTCGATCATCAAGGGACCGCTTGCCGGATACCCCTGCCTGGACTTCAAGGTCACCCTCACCGACGGTGGTTTCCACGCGGTGGACTCCTCGTCGATCGCCTTCGAAATCGCCGCCAAGGCCGCGTATCGTCAGACGATGCCCAAGGCCGGTCCGCAGATCCTCGAGCCGATCATGAAACTCGACGTGTTTGCCCCCGAGGAAAAGGTCGGCGATGTGATCGGCGACCTCAACCGCCGCCGCGGCATGATCCAAGGCCAGGAGCCGACCCCCGGTGGTGTCCGCGTCAAGGCCGAGGCGCCGCTTTCGATGATGTTCGGATACATCGGTGACCTGCGGACCATGACCTCCGGTCGTGGCCAGTTCTCGATGGAGTTCAGCCATTACGCGGCCTGCCCGCGCAACGTCTCCGACGACGTGATCGCCAAAGCCAAGGAGCGCGAAGCCGCCTTGCGCAAGTAAGCGTCACGCTTGAATCCCTCAAACAAAACCCCGGCGCCTGGTCTCAGGTGCCGGGGTCTTTTTTTGGGGTTCCGGGGGGGAAATCAGTTGGAGGGAATGAAGGAATCGTCGGCGGTGTTCCCGGCGCCCGGCTGCGCGATGCCGTCTGCATTTTTCGCGCGGTCGCCGAAAGCGGCCTGCATGCCACGGGCCCTTGCGCCGGTGGTTTGGCCTTCGCCACCCATCATGCCCTTCATTTCCTCGTCCATGTAGCCGTCCTCGCCTTCCTTGAGCTCGGTGTTCATGCCGAGGGCTTCGGTGGCTTGGTCGAGCTGGCTGCCGCGGACAGCGACCTTGTCGAGGGACTTCTGGTATTCGCCGGTCAGGCTGTCGACATCGGTGGCCGCCTTGACTTCGGTGAAGGCGGACTGCAACGAATCGATCCGCTCCGGCGATTGGATGAACCAGGCGGCGCTGCCGCCGAGGCCGCCGACCAGCACGGCCGAGACCACCAACCACTGCATCTGCTGCCGGCGTTTGTCCTTGGCCATTTTCCGGTCGAGCAAGGTGGCGAGTTGCGCGGATGCGTCATCGCGGCTGAGGTCGGGTGCGGCAAGCGGGGCGGCTGCGGCAACGGTGGCGGCTGGTGCCGCTGCCTTTTCCTCTGCAGTGGGTTTGGCTGCAGCCTGCGGCACCGTGGCATTCGCATTG
>CBFGOB010000315.1:0-3737 GCA_965650215.1 uncultured bacterium
ATCGGCGCCCAGACCGAGGAATTCCCAGCAGATGAAGCGGTGGACGATCAGCTCGCGCTGTTCATCGTCGCCAGTCCATGCGAGGTCGAGCGTGGCGCTGCGGGTTACGGGCTTGCGGTTTTCGCGGCCGATCCAGTGGATTTCGTCGAGTGCCTTGGCGGCCTGCGAGTGTTCCGCCGCGCATGCCCAGATGACATCCTTGGGGTTGGCGGGGTCGGCGATGCGGTAACGCAGCCGATGGGTGGCGGTTTGGTCCGGCGATGGCAGATCCTGCGCGACGAGCACCCGGAATGTCGCCTTGCGGTTCGGGTGCGGTTGTCGGGCGAAGTGGAGCAGTGTCCGGTATTTGGTTTGGGCGAACACGTTCCAGTCGAGCTTCAGACCGTGGGGGGTGTGTTTGAAAAAGGCGTGGATGCGGGTGGCCTCCCTGGCCGCCTCTTCCGGGTAGAGCAGCTTTGCGTCGCTGCCACCTTCGGGCTTCCGTGGCAGGAGGGTTCCGGGTGTTGCCTCGTAGGCCATCCGGAACAGCCCGCGCCGATGGTCTTCGGGCGACAGGCTTTTGACCGTGAAATCCTCCACAGGCGTGTCGAGGTCGTTGATGATCGCTCCCTTGTAGAACCTTTCCATCTCCTTGAGCATCGCATGGCCGCCGAGGATGTGGGGCACCTTGCCGTAGGTGGTGGTGGCAACCAGATAGGGTCGCAGGACCTCGCGGGCCTCCTTTTCCCAAGCGCCCCGGAGGTAGGACTCCGACAACCGCGAGCCATCCTCTTGCAAATCCGGTGCCTCCGCGGCTTGCGGGCCGGCTTTCGGGAAATAGCGCAGGTAGAGGAAAGCCGCCGATCCCACAACCAGGACCAGCAGGGTGAGCATGACGAGGGTTCTGCGCTTGTGCCGTTGTGCTTCCTCGATGAGCATTTTTTCGAAATCGCTGAGCACTGGACCGGTGGACTGGTCCACGGCGAGCGGGTGGCGGGAGAGCACCGGCTTGGTCGGATTCGGCTTCCGGGGCTGGGCAGGTTTCTTCTGGCGGACCGGTGGCTCGGCGTGCTGGGAAGCGTCGAGTTTGATCGGTGGGTCGAGCGAGGCCAGGTCATCGGCCGCCGCGGAGGGCGACAGCTCCATGCCGAGCGGGCTTTTGTTGGATTTCGGAGCCGTCCGCCGCCCTGGCAACTTCATGCGTTCGCCCGGTGCCGGGGACGTGATGGGTTTCGCGCAGTGCGGGCAGGGCCCGGTCGTGGGAGGCAGGTCCCACGGGATGAGCACCTGTCCGCCGCAATGCTCGCAGTGGAACTCACGGCGTTCATTGGGTTGGCGGGAACGGCTCATGGCATGGGGCGGTGGAATGTCATCGGACCCTGCGATCCCATGACCGCGCGGGCATGCGTTGCAGTGGTCAGCGGACGACAGCTGCAAGCACAGTGTCGAGCACTTCGAGCACGCGCCGGTTTTGCGTGGGTGTTCCGATCGAGATGCGGATCCAGTCCGGAAGTTTGTAGCTGCTCATCGCCCTCACGATCACGCCCTGCTTGAGCATGTCCTTGAAGACCTGATCCCCATTGCCGACCTTGACGAGGATGAAGTTGGCCGAGCTTTTGACATACTCGAGGCCGCGTTGATCGAAGGCGCTTTCGAGCAAGCGCATGCCTTCCCGGTTGGTTTCGCGGGTTTGCCGGATGTGCTCGTGGTCCGCGAGGGCGGCGAGGGCCGCGGCTTGCGCGATGGCGTTCACATTGAACGGTTGCCGGGCCTTTTGCAGGAGGGCGATGAGCGGAGCGGGCGCGATGCCGTAGCCGACGCGCAAGGCGGCGAGGCCGTGGATCTTCGAAAAGGTGCGCAGGATGCAAACGTTGCGACCTTCGCGCACGTAGCGGATCACATCCGGCGGGTTGTCCGGAAATTCGAAGTAGGCCTCGTCGAAGACCGCGATGACATGGGGCGGGAGCCGGTCCATGAAGCGGTCGATCGCCGCCTGGTCGACCATCGTGCCCGTGGGGTTGTTCGGGTTGGCGATGAACACCAACCGGGTGTTTTCGTTGATCGCCGCACTCATGGCATCGAGATCATGGACGAATCCCGGATCGGGAACCTCCACGTAGCGGGCGCCGAAGAGGGTGGCCATCAGCTTGTAGACCACAAACGCGTGTTCCGCGGCGATCAGCTCCGCATCCCGGTTGAGGAAGGTGTGGCAAAGCAGCTCGATGATTTCATTGGAACCGTTGCCCAGGATGATGTTCTGGCGTTCGAGGCCCAGCGATCCGGCAAGCGCGCCGCGCAGCTTGTAAGCGCCGCCGTCGGGATAGATGTGGGCATCCTCCACCGAGCGGATGATCGCCTCTTTCGCCAGGGGCGAGGGGCCAAGCGGATTCTCGTTGGACGCCACTTTGACGATTTGTGATGGATCGAGTCCGAGTTCGCGGGCGGTTTCCTCGATCGGTTTTCCCGGTTCGTAGGCCACGAGGTCGCAGACAAAGCGGTTGGCGTATTGGTCGATGGTCATGAGTATCTGCCCATGAGGCTAGTGGCCCTGCGGGTTGCGGTCAAATGCCAAGCGGCGGCATGATGGCGGGAACGCAAAAGGGGTGGCCGCTTGCACGGCCACCCCTGGGGTTGGATTTGAAAGATCCAGTGGATCAGAAGCTCACCTTGAGCATCGAGCCGCCGACGAGTTCAACCTCGTTGTCCGACTCGTAGAGGTCTTCGGCGGCACCGCCGACGGCCACGGCCACGAAGGGCGAGAGCGTTGCGGTTTCGGTGAAGGCCCAGTTGAGTTTGGCGGAGGTCGTCCAGTTGGCGACTTCACCGTCTTCGACGGCATAGCCGAGGGCGGACTTCAGGCCGAGCTCCAGGCAGGGGCTCAGTTCGAAGCTGCGGCTCAGGGCGAGCTCGCTGTAGCCGTCGTTGTCACCACGGATGTCCCAGTAGTAGGTCAGGCTGACTTCCGCGAAACCGAAGTCGCGACGCAGCGAAGCGTAGGCTTCGTGGCGGTCGTCGATGTCGTTGTCGAAGGTGTACCAGATGTAGCCGATCGCGGCGGTGGTGTCGTAGCCGATCTCCTTGTTCACTTCGCCGTAGATGTCGAGTTCGTTGACGTTGTCGCCGATCGGGCCGAGGCCGACGCCGTCCTCGAAGGTGCCGTGCCAGGCACCGGCGGAGAGGCCGAAGTCGTTGATCTCGGTCGCCAGGTCGATGCCGACTTCGGTGAGGTCGTTGCCATAGTCAACGCCCCGGAAAATGTACTGGTTGGTGTAACCGCCGTGGAGTTCGTATTCAACTTCCGCCATCGCGTTGCCAGCCACGAGGGCGGAGGCTGCGGCAAGGGCGCCAATCGTTTTGCAGTAGTTTTGCATTCTTATAGGTTTAGGTTTATGGGTTGCAGTTGTGTCCATGGCTGCGCCGGTGATCGGAGCAGGCAGGAACGGGTTTTTTTTGGATCAAGGATGCCCCATGCCAAAAAGCCTGGGGACATGATCTAGTGGAAAGCATTTCGCATCACTGAAGTAATTGTCCAGCACGAATTTGCAGCGGCTTGCAACAGGCTCCGGTGTGATTGGCCTTGGATTCAATGGGGCGGGAACGCAAAAAGGGTGGCCGCTTGTGCGGCCACCCTCGGGGTTGGATTTGAAAAATCCGGTGGATCAGAAGCTCACGGTGAGCATGGTGCCGCCAACGAGTTCGGTTTCGTTGTCCGACTCGTAGAGGTCTTCGGCAGCACCGCCGACGGACACGACCACGAA
>CBFGOB010000316.1:0-3679 GCA_965650215.1 uncultured bacterium
CTGGCTCGAACAACAGGACTGGATCGCAGGATATGCCTGGTTCTCCTTCGGCATCGACACCCCCCAAGGCACCAGCTCCGCGCTCTTTGACCAGAATGGCGCGCTGACCGCCTGCGGCCGCTATTACCGCAGCGTGACTCCGCGAAACCCACAAGGTGACCGCTCGATCGAGGCGGAACCGGCGGCCGGCAAGAAACCCTAATCAATTTGCGGCGTGCGGCCGCCTTGCGGCTTCAGGCGCTCCTCGTCCTTGCCACGCTTCTCGTCGTGGCGGCGCTCGTCCTTCCACCCGTCTTTTCGCTCGTCTTTTCGCTCGTCTCTTTTCTGACCCTCGCGGGCTTTCCGATAGACATCTTCAAACGCCTTGTTCAGCGCCCGATTGTCAGCATAAAGCCTCTCAACCTTGGCGGAGGCTTCATGCTTGGCGCGGTTTGCCGCCAGTAACGCCCGCTCGTTTTCGGCAAGCTGCTTGGCCAGCTCCCCCAGGTCCGCACCACGCGACTGGTCCAATCTCTGGCGCCGATCCCCCTCGGCAAGGGCATGCTTGAGTTCCATCTCCGCCAACTCGGCTTGGGAGCTCGCGATCTGGGCCGCCAACTTGGCTTCGATCAGTGTGTCGGGATGAGTGGCAGACTCACACTGCCTCGCAAGCCCCGACCATTTCTCGGCCGCATTCCGGTTGGCCGCAAGGCTGGCCTCGTAAAGCCCGGCTTGCATTTCCCTGGCCCTCCCATAGCGCTCTTCAAAACGCCGCATGTCACCAAAACGTTGTGCGGACTCCTCCGCCCGCTGGCGCTCCTTGGCCATCGCACGCCTCATTTCCTCCTCGGCCTCGCCGGGGCGCCTGTCGCCGGCATGGGAGACCTGCAGTGCCAGCAGGGTGAACATCATGATGGATCGGATCGTTTTCATATGTCTTGGAGGAAGCGGTTCCGGCATCGGCGCGCGGCACCATTCGGGAAATTGACATGAACATCCGGCGGATCAATCCAAAACGCGCCCCCTCAGTGGTCGAGCTTGAGTTTCTTGAGCTTGGGCTCGATGACGAAGCGGCAGTAGGGATTCGAATTCTTGTTCCGGAAATAATAGTCCTGATGCATGTCCGGCGCCGGATAGAATTCGGAAACGGCGGTGATTTCAGTGACGATCGGGTCCTCGAAATTGGCGGCAGCGGCTTTCATCGATGCCTGGGCGACGGCTTTCTGGGCTTCGTTGTGATAGAAGATCGCCGAACGGTACTGGGTGCCGACATCGTTGCCCTGGCGGTTGAGCGTCGTGGGATCATGCAGATCCCAGAACCAGGCCAGGAGGCGCTCATAAGGGATTTTTTGGGGATCGAATGTGATCCGCACCACCTCGGCATGGCCGGTGTCTCCGGCACAAACCTGCTCGTAGCTGGGGTTCTTGACGCTGCCACCCATGAAGCCGGAGGTCACGGCATAAACACCGTCGAGCTGCCGATAGGCTGCCTCGAGACACCAGTAGCAGCCGCCGGCGAGGGTGGCGGTTTCAGTCACAACATCTTTGGGGATTGCGGGCATGGTGCGGGATTCGGTTCGCTTCTCTGTTTCACAGGACGAGAGCATCGGCAACCCGGCAATCGCCGCAACCAGAAGTTGTTTCATGAATCGGGGAGTATTCGTCATGGGTTCCGATGCTTGTGGTTCAAGTTTACCATTCGATCCCCACGCCCTCTTCAGGGATCAGGACCTGCTCGCTGATCCCGAGACGGTCGGCTTCCGCCAGCAACCGCTCGATCGGCTCGTCGTGAGGCTCGTTGCCCAAGGGGAAGGTTCCGTAGTGCATCGGGATGAGCAACTTGGCCCCAAGGTCCATGAAGGCCTTCACCGCCTGCTCGGGATTCATGTGCACGTCCCGACCGCTCGGTGAATCGTAGGCGCCGATCGGCATCAGCGCGATGTCGATGTCATAACGCTTGCCGATTTCGACGAAGCCGTCGAAGTAGGCACTGTCGCCGCAGTGGAACACACTCTTGTCGTTGGCACGCACGATGTAGCCGCCATAGTCGCGGTGGGTGTCGTGCACGAAGCGCGCACCCCAGTGGTGCGATGGTGTGTGGATGATCTGCAGACGGCCGAAGCTCAACTCGTCCCAGACACTCAGCTCGTGGGTTGAGGGAAATCCGAGCCGACGGACCAGCGAGGCGCTGCCCTTGGGCACCACGATGCCCTCTCGCGCCTGGAGGATCTTCAGACTGGGTTTGTGCAGGTGATCGAAATGCGCGTGGGTCACGAGCACGAGATCAACCTCCGGCAAGCCATGAAGGCTGAGACCGGGTTCGCGCCTCCGCTTGACCGGGCCGTGCCATTTCGCCCAGTTGGGATCGACAATCACCGAATGGCCGTCGAACTGGAGGAAAAACGAGGCATGGCCGATCCAGGTGATCCGCACCTGATCCAGCGGTGGCGGCTCAAGGATCGGCTCCAGCACATTGCCCGCGCGGCGGCGGAACATGCCAGGCACGACGTGGTGCCGCAGGAACCGCAGGTTCCTTGCCGGCCAGCCCTTGTGAGGCTTGAGACCGGAATAACGGCTGGCGGATTCCTCCCCCAATTTGGATCTGAGCGGCTTCAAGGTGTTCCCGTGATGATACTTCCATCTGATACAACGAACTCGATTGTTGGCAAGCCAATCGGCGCGATTCCTCCGCAGCGCTCCGCCACCGGTCGGAGCGGGATTGCCAAGCGCGGGTCCCGTCGGCAGGATTGCGGGGTGTCCCAGCCCTACCTGTCCCTCGAAGCCGAATGGCACGACGCATTC
This sequence comes from uncultured bacterium, assembly GCA_965650215.1. GTDB lineage: Bacteria > Verrucomicrobiota > Verrucomicrobiia > Verrucomicrobiales > Akkermansiaceae > Luteolibacter. The sequence continues at coordinate 2,782 of CBFGOB010000316.1, forward strand.
TGGCATGAGGAAGACGACGATTCGGAACTGCGGCTGATGGCGGATTTTCTAAAGAAGTTTCCCGGCAGGGCCCTCGAAATCGGTTCCGGCTCGGGACGCCTGATGTTACCCCTGCGGCACCAGGGCTTCGACATCGAAGGCTTGGAATTGTCAGCCGACATGCGGGCAATGGCCCTCGAACGAGCCAGCGCCCTCGGCCTGCAAGTCACGATCCATGAGGGTGACATGAGTCGCTGGCTGCCTCTGGCACCCTACCAGGTCCTGCTCGCACCAGCCTTCACCCTCCAACTCGCCAAGGACCCGCTGGCCACCCTCGGCCACTGGAACCGGATGCTGGTTCCCGGCGGCGGACTCTACCTGACGACCTTCATCCCCCACGCCGAACTGCTTGGCGAGCTGCCGGAAAACCGTTGGTATCCCGACCGTCAGCTCACCCTGGGCGACGGGCGCCGCGGCCGGGTGGAAACCCGCCACCGGATCGACCGCGAAGGCCGGATCCTCCACCGTCACCACCGCTACACGGTCGCCGGCGATGGGGGAGCCCGCCACGAGAGCCACCAAGCGATCCGCTGGATCGAAGATGCCGAAATGCAGGCCACTCTCGCGCAAGCCGGCTTCGAGGTGCAGCAACGCTTTCTGGATTTCGATCCCGGCCATGGGATCGAAAACCCGGGTCCCGGGGATTTTGACGGAATTCTGACCTATCTCGCCCGAAAGCGTGCCGATCCGGCCTCGTGAATGGCATGGAGCGAATCCCCCTGCGAGGGAGCGCATGGACACGCTCTAGTCTTGCCATTGGCCCGGTCTTGCAGCGATCATCTCCCAGCCTCCGGCATTGCAGCAACACCTTGCGCCCATGCTCCAAATCAATCCTCACCTCAACGACCTGGTCTCCGAC
>CBFGOB010000317.1:0-3650 GCA_965650215.1 uncultured bacterium
CCTCAAAGAGGACTTCGCCGCCAACTACATTTTCCCGATGATCCAGGCGAACGCGATCTACGAGGGCCGCTACCTGCTGGGCACCTCGATCGCCCGTCCCTGCATCACCAAGGGCATGATGGACATCGCCATCAAGGAAGGTGCCGACGCCATCGCCCACGGCGCCACCGGCAAAGGCAACGACCAGGTCCGCTTCGAGCTTTCCGCGGCTTCGCTGGCCCCGCACGTGAAATGCATCGCCCCCTGGCGCGACGCGGAATTCCGCAAGCAGTTCCCGGGCCGCAAGGAAATGATCGACTACGCCGCCGCCCACAACATCCCGGTGAAGGCATCGATGAAAAAGCCCTACTCGATGGACCGCAACCTCCTGCACATCTCCTTCGAGGCCGGCGCGATGGAGGACCCGTGGTATGACGCCACCACCCCCGCCGACCGCGACATGTATGTGCTCTCGGTATCGCCGGAAGACGCGCCGGACCAGGCGGAATACATCGAGATCCTCTTCGACAAGGGCAATGCGATCGGTCTCCGTCACGCCTCGCTCTGCGAGATCCTCGGCGAGCTCGGCGACGTGAAATCCACCGGCGAAAAGGACGGCTACTCGCTCTTCACCCCCTACGGCATCATGCGCGTGCTCAACCTGCTCGGTGGCCGCAACGGCATCGGCCGCGTCGACATCGTCGAAAACCGCTTCGTCGGCATGAAGTCGCGCGGTGTCTACGAAACCCCCGGCGGCACGATCCTCCTCGCCGCCCACCGCGACCTCGAAACGCTGGTCGTCGACCGCGAGTCCATGCACATCCGCGATTCCCTCATCCCGAAATACGCCCAGCTCGTTTACAACGGCTTCTGGTTCGCCCCGGAGCGCGAAGCGATCCAGGCGCTGGTCACCGAAACCCAGAAGACCGTCTCCGGCGAAGTCCGCCTCAAACTCTACAAGGGCAACGTGATGCAGGCCGGCCGCCGTTCGCCGCACAGCATGTATTCCGAAGCGATCGCCACCATGGAAGGCGGCCAGGAGGAAGCCTACAACCAGGACGACGCCACCGGCTTCATCGCCCTCAACGCCCTGCGCCTCAAGGCCAGCGCACGCCAGGTGAAGTGAGCCATAAAAGCCCCGGATCCCCAATCATCACGCCGGAGCCTCACCCGCTCCGGCGTTTTTTTACCGTCTCGGATCAAGGAACGCGGAAGTATTTCTTCTCACTCGGCTTGAAGTGCGGATCCATGACCAAGGTGCCGGAGGGCAGTTCCCTCACATCGACCACCTTGCGGTTGTAGGGGCTGAAAACAAAGCCCGGCTTGTCCGGCACGGGGATGCCGAGCGGAATGCCATCCGCTGTCGCTTGCGGCTCCGCAGGCGGCGCGGCCTCCTTGAATGCGGCCACGCGCTTGTCGAATTCCTTGCGTCCGATCCGCTTGAAGCCGAAGCGCAGGAGCTTGCCTTCGTCGTTCTGGGCTCCAAGCGTGATCCGGTCGCCGTCGAGCTGGAGCGTCGTTTCCACCGGGTCGTCATGCTCCGACTGGAAATCCGCAACGATCGTCCGCTTCGCCACATCCTCCGACTTGACGCGGATCCTGACCACGCTGGTCATCGACTCCTCGTGGATGGTCATCGAGCCTTCCTTGAATTCAAACAAGGTGGCGGCCATTTCCTTGGCCAAGGCCTCATCGGCCTGCCCGGAGCTCGCATCGACCCCTTGGGCGACGATGAACGCCTTGGTCTCGGCGGAATCGAAATCGATTACCCAACAGCCGGCAATTTTCGTCATCAAGCTGCTTGGAGCTTCCGCAGCCTGCGGCACGGTCTCTTCGGCAGGCAAGGTCGAACAGGACAGCAAGGAGGCGCCCAGAAAGGCGAACAGGACGGGTTTCATGGCAATCGGCAAAGACGTGCCTGCATACCAGAGCCGGCCATGCCGAGGAATCACCAAATGACATTTTTTGAAAAGCGGAAGCTGTGGCACCGGCATTCCCGATCATTTTGGGATTTCCGCAAGTGCTGATTTCCGCTTTGCTGGACCCATGATCGACATGCTGGTTCGCCTCTACGACCTGCCCGACCCGACCGGGCTTTACACAGGCATCGCAGCGAAAGGCATCACGCTGCGCAGGGCACGAGCCTTTGAAAAGCATACGGTGGCCGCATTCGCCCGCAGCTTTTCGGAAAAATGGCAGAGCGAGGCGGAAGTTGCCATCACGCGCCAGCCGGTCGCCTGCTTCATCGCCACCAAGGACAAGGCCATCCTCGGCTTCGCCTGCTACGACACCACCATGAAAGGCTTCTTCGGCCCCACCGGCGTCGCCGAATCCGCCCGCGGGCTCGGGCTCGGCAAGGCCCTGCTGTTCAAAGCCCTCGAAGCCCTCCGCGAACAGGGCTATGCCTATGCGGTCATCGGTGGCGTCGGTCCCAAGGACTTCTATGCCAAGGCCTGCGGGGCCATCGAAATCCCCGGCAGCGATCCCGGGATCTACCCCGACATCCTGCCCTGATGCCGATCTTTCCCCTTTCATGCCGCCACGAAATCCGGTTTCATTTCCCATCATGGACCTCCAAGCGCCCGAACTCCCACCGGCCGAAGTCAGCAAGGACGAGAAGAACCTGGCGCTGCTCTGCCACCTGCTCACCTTCACCGGCTACATCATCCCCTTCGGCAACATCCTCGGCCCGCTGATCATCTTCCTGATCAAGAAGGACCAATCCCCTTTCATCCGCCAACACGCGGTGGAGGCACTCAACTTCCAGATCAGCCTGACGATCTACGCGATCATCTCCGCCCTGCTGATATTCATCTTGATCGGCTTCCTGATGATTGCCGCCGTTGCCATCGTCGGCATCGTGTTCACCATCATCGCCGCGATCAGTGCCTCGGAAGGCAAGCTCTACCGCTACCCGCTGACGATCCGCCTGGTGTCCTGACGCGTTGCGGATTCCCGCCTGTCACTGGCGATGGACCGCCGACCTGAGTCCGCCACTGGCCGGGAGGCATTTCGAATGCGCCCCAGCCTGCCCACAGACCAGCCCGGGATGGTCTACCAGAACACCACCTTTGAGTAACTCACGTCGCCACTGACCCGCGCTTGGCTCGCGCAGGCCGGGCAGCATGCGGCAAGCAGCAGGAGCACGAACAGACGGAGACTGCGGCGAAGCGGATTCTTCACACCTTCGCCTGCTCCTCCTGGGGTTCCGGGCGGCTGGAGACGAAGACCAATTCCTCGGCACCCTCCTTCTTGACCACGTTGACATTGTCGCCTGCCTTGATCTCGGCACGCAGCAACGCTTCGGCAAGCGGGTCCTCGAGGAAGCGCTCGACGGCACGACGCATCGGACGCGCACCATACTCGGGATCGAAACCTTTCTCCGAGAGGAACTCGCGGGACTCGGCCGTCAGGGTGAGCGCGATGTCCTTCTGTTGCAGGCGCTTGACAAGCTTGTTGACCTCGAGATCGACGATCTGGTTGAGATCGGCTTTTTCGAGCATGTGGAACACCACGAGATCGTCGAGGCGGTTGAGGAACTCGGGTTTGAAGTAGCGCTTGGTTTCCTCGAGGATCTTGCCCTTCATGCCTTCGAAGTCCGCCTGGTCCTCGCTCATCGCACCGAAACCCAGCGAGGTCTGGCGCTTGATCATCGAGGCACCGACGTTGGA
>CBFGOB010000318.1:0-3647 GCA_965650215.1 uncultured bacterium
TCCTGCTGATGCTGGCACGGGTGAAGGAGCGCAATGCCGAGACGCTGTTTGGTGCGATTGCCGATGAATTGGCCAAGGATGGCATCACGGTGTTGAGCGCGACCACCTTTCTCGAAGACCTGTTGCCCGCCGCAGGGACCGTTTGCGGGCCGGCATTCAAGAAGCGCCAGCTCGCGGATGCGGAGTTCGGGTTCAGGCTGGTGAAGCAGACGAGCGCGATGGACATCGGCCAGAGCATTGTCGTGCGTCATGGCACGGTGCTGGCGGTCGAGGCCTTTGAGGGCACCAACGCCTGCATCCGCCGCGGTGGCGAACTCGGCCACCGCAAGGACGTCATGCTCGTCAAGGTTTCCAAACCGAACCAGGATTTCCGTTTCGACGTGCCGGTGATCGGCCCGCAGACGATCGAAACCTGCATCGAGGCCGGGGTTTCCTCCATCGCGATCGAGGCCGGCAGGACCTTGCTGCTCGAGAAGGATCAAGTGGAAGCACTCTGCGAAAAGCACAAGGTGAGCGTCCACGCAATCGGCGGTTGATTACGGACGGATCGCCATTGGCAGCCTTCCACTCAAAACATGCCACTTCGGCCTGGCAGGACTGGCGCAGCTCGCCGTGACCCGTTTCCGGCACCCGACTTCCGCAGTCGCCGCGTCCCGGGCTGCGTGGTTGCTGTCGCGTGTTTTTGATTTGCCCAGCGCGGGTGGCCATGGCTCGCTAACGAGTCATGAAGCCGATGGTGTTCCTGTTGCTGGCCTTGGGTCTGTGGACCTGCGCCGGATGTTTCAGTGCCACGACGAAGCATGGCCGCAAGGATCCACCTTCTCCGGCTGAACTGGTGGCGGCGGGTGCCGCGGATGTGGTGACCAGCCCCTTGCAGGCCACTGCTTACGTCGCCGCCACGCCGCTGCGCGCCCGGCGGGCGAAGCAGGTCGATGATGAACGGGAACTGGTGGACCGCATCCGGCGCGATCCCGAACTGGTATTCCGGGAGCGCCTGATCCATCGCGAGGATCGGGTGGGCCGCGAGGCGCTCAGCCGGGTCTTGTGGGATCCTTCGGTGGCATTCACGGAGGACCAGCTTGAGCGATTGTATCGGGACCTGGACCACAGGAAGTATTGGGTCCTCAGGCACCCTGCTTGCTCGCTGGCGTTTTTGGGTGAAATCGAGCGTAGTCTGGGAGGAATGCCCGTGGCTGAGAGGGCCGAGCACATCATGCATCTCTCGCAGCATCCCCGGCTGCCCTTGGCATGGTTGGAGCGGTGGGCTGCGGATCCGCTGGCCTATGGGGCCGGCGCGGCCCATGCCCGCTCGGCCATCCAGCGGAGGCGCGGGGGCTGATGCCCCGGCTATCGGGATCGGGATTCGCTCATTTGTCGGCTTTCCATGGCCGGGAAATCTTGCCAGCCTGCCGCGCATGGAAAGTCATGAATTGCTGAAGCGGGCGTTCCGCAAGACCTCACCGAAGGCGGTGGCTGCGGATTTGGGGATCTCGCTTTCGCTGGTCTACAAGTGGGCGGAGAAACCGACGGATGACGGCTCGGGCAGCCGCAATCCGATTGACCGCTTGCTGCAGATCATCGAGCTGACGGGCGATACCGAGATTGTCGAGTGGCTGTGCCGTCAGCAGGGCGGGACTTTTGTCAAAGACCCCGAAGTGTCGGCCAGCGAGAGCAGCCATGTGTTTGTGGCGACCCAAGAGATCATCGCCCAGTTTTCGGCCATGCTCAGCGGGATTTCCACCGCAGTGCAGGACCACAGTGTGACGCAAGTCGAGGCCAACCAGATCCGCGAATCCTGGGACAAGCTCAAAAGCCAGGTCGAGACCTTCGTGCGCAGCTGCGAAGCCGGGAATTTCCGCAAAATCGGCGGGCCCGCGTCATTACCGAAGTGAGCATTACTCGGCGCGGTATTGCTTGCGCAGCTTGTGGTAGAGCGCGGTCATGTCCTTGAGGATATCGGTGTAGCGCGGGTCGTCATGGACGCTGCGCATCTCCTGGGGGTCTTCCTTGAGATCGAAGAGTTGCCACTCCTTGGTTTTGGGAATGTGGAACAGCTTGTAGCGACCATTGCTCACGCCGTTGTGGGCCGCGACCCGGTGGGTCGGTTCGCCCGAGTAGTAGTAGTAAAGCCCTTCGCGCCAGTCTGCGGGAGCCTTGCCATCGTTCTTGAGGATGGGTAAAAGGCTGCGGCCCTGGATGTCGGAGGGGATCTCGATGCCGGCGATGTCGAGGAAGGTTGGAGCGTAGTCGATGTTCTGGATGAGCGCCTGCGAGCGGGTCCCGGGTTTGACCACGCCAGGCCAGCGGATGAGGAAGGGCATGGCGAAGGATTCCTCGAACATCCAGCGCTTGTCATACCAACCGTGTTCGCCGAGGTAGAAGCCTTGGTCGGAGGAGTAAATGACGATGGTGTTCTTCGCCAGGCCCGATTCCTCCAGGTAATCGAGCAGGCGGCCGATGTTCTCGTCGAGTGCACGGACGCAACGGAGGTAGTTCTTGAGGTAGCGCTGGTATTTGAACTGCATCACGTCCCGGTTGCTCATGGTGCCGGCCTTGAGCTCGGCGAGGAACTTGGCATTCTCATCGCGATTGGCGTTGCGGAAAAGTTCCTTCTGCGGCGGGGTCATGCGTTCCAACTCCTGGTTTGCCAGCACGTTGCCAAAGCGGGGATCGGGCGAGGCACCCTCCATGTGCATGTCCCATCCCCACTCGAAGTCCTTGGAAAGCTCCATTGCCTGCTCGGCCAGGACGCGGCTGCGGTTGGCGTAGTCGTCATAGAGGGTCTCCGGTTCGGGAATCGTCACGTCCTTGAAGAGGTCGTAGTGGCGTGCCGCCGGGATCCAGTTCCGATGCGGCGCTTTTTGCTGGCACATCAGCATGAACGGTTTGTCCGGGTTGCGTTCTTCCTTGAGCCAGAGCAAGGCCTTGTCGGTGATCACGTCGGTGCAGTAGCCGTTGACCTGAATGGTGCTGCCATCCATTTGGATGAAGTCCGGGTTCATGTAGCTGCCCTGACCGGGGAGGATCTCCCAGTGGTCGAAGCCCACCGGATCCGAATAGAGGTGCCATTTGCCGATCAGCGCGGTCTGATATCCGCTTTTCTGCAGGGCTTTGGGAAAGGTCGGCTGATTGCCGTCGAAGCGGCAGTTGGTGTTGTCGATGAAGCCGTTGATATGGGAATGCTTGCCGGTGAGGATGTTCGCCCGCGATGGGCCGCAAATCGAATTCGCGCAGTAGGAGCGCTCGAAGAGGGCTCCCTGGTCGGCAAGGCGGTCGATGTTGGGGGTGGGCGCGATGTCCTTGAGCCGTCCGCCGTAGGAGGAGATCGCCTGAAGCGCGTGGTCGTCGGAAAAAATGAAGAGGATGTTCGGGCGCTCGGCGCCGAGGCAGGGCAGGAGGCAGAGGATCAGGGCAAGGACAGGTCTCATGGCCGTGGTGGAAACGGGTCAGCCCCAGGATGTTTCGCGAGCGATCCGGCTTTGACAAGTGGTGATCGGTCAGGCCGGCGAAATTTGCATTTTCCATGGCAGAATACTCGACTCCTGCCCGGCATTGGTGTCGTTTAGCCTTTTATGAGTTCGCCAGCGCCAGAAAGTGTGGTCCCATCCGCGGAATTGGAGATCAAGGACGCCCAGTTGATCTTCAAT
>CBFGOB010000319.1:0-3645 GCA_965650215.1 uncultured bacterium
CTGGTCGCTTACGATAACCTCTGCGCGGGCGATGGCGACATCGTCGGCATTGTCGAGGGTGCCGAGGCCACCGCCCCCTTCGATGACGACATCCCGATCGACGCGATCACCGTGGCGATCTTCGATTCCCTTCACTACGAACCCGTCATTTCAACCCAGTCCAAAGTCCCATGAGCAAAAAAGTCTTCACCGCTGCCGACATCGAGGCTCTCCTCAAGAATGGCAAATCCGCTGCCGACATCCCCACCGGCGCCGTGCTCACCCCATCCGCCAAGGACGTGCTGCGTGACTGTCTCGGCTCGGTCTACCGCGGCGGTGCCCTGAGCGCGGCTCCCACCAGCAGCTCCAGCGAACCGATCCTGCCGGACTACGAATACCACTGGACCCCCGGCAAGGATCCGAAAACACCTGCCGAGATCCAGGCCTTCTTCCATTCTCCCGCGATCGTCGAGCTCAAGCAGCGCATGGTCGACATCGGAAAACGCATGTGGGCACGCGAATACACCGACGGCAACGGCGGCAACCTGACGATCCGCGTCGGCGACAACCTCGTGCTCTGCACCCCCACACTCGTCTCGAAAGGCTTCATGACCGTCGAGCAGATGTGCCTTGTCGACCTCGAAGGCAAACAACTCGCCGGCAAGTACAAGCGCACCTCGGAGTGCATGACCCACCTCGCGATCATGAAGCGCCAGCCGAAGGCCAAGGCATGCTGTCACGCCCACCCACCGCACGGCACCGCCTTCGCAGTGGCCGGCGTCCAGCCGCCGACCTGCATGATCCCCGAAGCGGAAGTTTTCCTCGGCCAGATCGGCATGGCCGAATACCGCACCCCCGGCACCCCGGCCAACGCCGAAGTCGTCGGCAACGCCGCGGTCGACCACATGGCCGTGCTGATGGTCAACCACGGTGTCATCACCTGGGGCAAGGACATCGAGGACGCCTACTGGAAAATGGAAAACGTCGAGTCCTACTGCAAAACCGTCTGGGTCGCTTCGCAACTCAAGGGCGGCGAGCTTCTCACCATCACCGGCGGCCAGGCCAAGGAGCTCATCCAACTGCGCAAGACGCTCGGCATGGAAGACAAGCGCGCGAACTGGCAGGAATGCCAGCTCTGCGACAACTCGGACTTCATGCCCGGCACCGTCTGCCGCGTCGCGGACTCGAATCCCTCCGGCACCGGCAAACTCGACCCCGATGCGGAAAAGCTGGTCCAACAGCTCACCGACCAGATCCTCGCCTCGATGAAGTGAATGGCAGCGACGCTCTGTGAGCGTCGCTGATCGCAGCGCAAGCGGCACCCATCCCGCTTGCGGGATGGGATCTCCCGCCCCAGGCAGGACTACCGATGGCAAACGGTCCAAAGCGCGACGGTCATTGACCAACGCCACCGGCATGCTTGCGCTGTCACCGGATCCCGCTAAAATCGACAACATGCCATCAACTGCTCGTTCTCTCGCCCTGCTCCTCGGTGCCGCCACACTGCCGCTGGTGGCCGCAAGCCCGGAACGCCCGAACGTCATCGTCATCATGGCCGACGACCTCGGCTACGGGGATCTTTCCTGCTACGGAGCCGCCGCGTTCCAGACCCCGCACATCGACCAGCTCGCCGCCGAAGGCCTGCGCTTCACCAACGGCTACTGCTCGGCATCGACCTGCACGCCAACCCGCTTTTCGTTTCTCACCGGCAGCTATGCCTTCCGCACGCCCGGCACCGGTGTCGCTCCACCCAACGGCAAACTGACGATTCCACCGGATACGCTGACGATTGCCGACCTTGCGAAGCAGGCTGGCTACCAGACCGCGGTGATCGGCAAGTGGCACCTCGGCCTTGGCGGCCCCGAGGGACCGGACTGGAATGGCAAGATCCAACCCGGCCCTCTGGAAATCGGCTTCGACCATGCCTTTCTCCTCCCGACCACCAACGACCGCGTCCCCCAGGTGTATCTTGAAAACCACCGCGTCTTCGGACTCGATCCGAAGGATCCCTTGTGGGTCGGCGACAACCCGCCGTCCGGCATCGAACATCCCACCGGAGTCAGCCACCGCAGCAGCTTGCGCATGAACTGGTCGCACGGTCACAACGGCACCATTCACAATGGCATCAGCCGCATCGGCTACTACACCGGCGGCCACGCCGCGCGCTTCCGCGACGAGGACCTCGCCGACAAGTGGATCGAGCGATCCAACGCCTGGATCGAAGCCAACCGCGAAAAACCCTTCTTCCTGTTTTTCGCCGCCCATGACATCCACGTGCCGCGGATGCCGCACGAGCGCTTCCAGGGCAAAAGCGGCCTCGGTTACCGCGGCGACTCGATCCTGCAGTTCGATTGGTGCGTCGGCGAACTGATGCAAACCCTCGACCGCCTTGGCCTTGCCGAAAACACCTTGGTGGTCCTGTGCTCGGACAACGGACCGGTCATGGACGACGGCTATCAGGATGAGGCCCTCGAAAAACTCGGTGGCCACCGGGCCGCCGGCATCCTGCGCGGTGGCAAGTACAGCGTCTATGAAGGCGGAACCCGCACCCCCTTCATCACCCGCTGGAAAGGCCGCATCCAGCCGGCGATTTCCGAAGAGATCGTTTGCACGATCGACCTCGGAGCCAGCTTCGCCGCCCTGACCGGCCAAAGCCTCCCGGCCGACAGCATGCGCGACAGCTTCAACATGCTCGAGGCCTTGACCGGCAAGCCCGGCGCCAAAGGGCGCGAACACCTCGTCCAACAGGACAACGGCCAACGCGGCGCGTACGGTTTCCGCGCCGGCAACTGGAAACTGGTCCGCCACGACGCGGAAAAAGCCATCAATATGGTCGTCGAAAGGAATATCACCACGACTCCGGTGCCACAATTCCAACTCTTCGACCTGTCGAAAGATCCCACGGAAAGCAAGGACCTGATCGATCAATTCCCGGAAGTCGCGAAAGGGCTTCAGGAACGCCTCGCCCGGGCAATCGAAGACGGCCGCACCCGCCCGGCCAACCCCTGATCCAACCCTGTACCTTCATGCATCCGTTCCCGCGCACCCTCATGACAGGCCTGCTCCTCGCTCAGGGGCTCTCTGCGATGGAAACTCCGGCGTTCGGCCCGGACCAACTCAAACTTCCCGGGAAAAAAGGCATCTGCCTGACCCTGCGCAAGGCGGCTGACCCCAAAGGCGGGACGGCCGCGGAAAACATGCCGCGAGTCAAGGCACTCCAGCCGTCCTGGAATTACTCGTGGGGAACCACCCTGGTCGCCGAACAACCGAAAACCCTCGAATTCGTGCCGATGGTCTGGGCGGGCTCGAAGGCGGAAAAGCTCTCGGATCTGCTGCGCTCCGACGTCACCCCCAAGCTCAAGTCGGGCAGGGTCAAGCGCTTGCTCGGCTTCAACGAACCCGACCGGCCGGAACAGGCGAACATGTCCCCGGCGACCGCCCTCGCGCTCTGGCCGACCTTGGAGAAACTCAAAGTCCCCCTTTGCAGCCCATCCTGCGCGGACGCGGAAGGCGAGTGGATGAAAACCTTCATGCAGGAAGCCAAGGCGCGGAAACTCCGCGTCGATTACATCGGCGTCCACTGGTACGGCGGACCGAATGCCGAAGCCTTCAAAACCAAATTGAAACGCATCCACGACACCTATGGCGGACGCCCGCTGCTGATCA
>CBFGOB010000320.1:0-3633 GCA_965650215.1 uncultured bacterium
CCTTGGCGGCGCTGTGGCGGGCCAAGGCCTTCGGCCGCCTTCAGCAAATCGATCGCTGGCTGCTGCCTGCCACGGGCTGGCTCTTGGTGGCTGTGGGGATCTTTTTCATCGCCCGCCAGTGGTGGGGCTAGGGCGCAAAAAAACAGCCGCCCGATTCCACGGACGGCTGTCAGCAACCCAAGTTCTGCAGATTTTACTGCGGAATCCTCAGAAGAACGTGCGGAACGCGAGGATGTAGGTCAGGGTGTCGAAGTCACCAGCCGGGGTATCCATCTGCTGGTATTCGATGCCGCCTTGGACCTTCGCGTTGTGGTCGCAGAGGTAGTAGTTGAGACCTGCGTAGAGCGACTGGTGGGAGTCGCCGCGGCCGCTGTTGAGGCTGGCGGCGCCGATCGTGTGGGCGCGGTTCGCGTAACGGCTGTTCGAGCGGACGCCTTCGGCTTCGCTGGATGCCATATGCTGGAACTGGACGACAGCCTGGAGCTTGTCCTCCATCACCCAGTAGTAGGGCATGGCGACGAAGCCGTAGAAGCTGCCTTCGCGGTCGGCATTCGATTGGTCGCCGTTGTCGCCGACGATCAGGTCGCCGATGAAACCGAACCTGCCGTTGGTGTAGTCGGCATTGATCGAGATGGCGGAGTCGTAGCCGAGGACGTCGTCCTCACCATTGGTGCGGTCGGCGTTGTTGTGGACGAAGTCGAGGCCGAGGCTGAGCTGGTCGTTCACTTCGTAGCCGGCATTGAGCCAGACGATCTCGCCGTCCTGCCAGCTGCCGAAGGCTTCGTGGTCCTCACCGTCGGTGGACGAGCTGAAGAGGGCCGCGCCGTAGGTCCAGTCGCCCTTGGCGGCTTCGACCACGAGGCCGGTTGGGCGGGCGCTTTGGTAGACCTTGTTGGACAAGGCCGAGCGCTCGGGGGTCAGCAGCTTCGTGGACGATGCGTGGGCTTCATGGCCGAGCAGGAACTTGTGGCGGCCATATGAGAGCTTGAGCTCGTCGAAGAACTCGATGTCGGCGGCCTTGCCCAGATCAAAGGAAATGTAGGCTTCGTCGATGTCCTGATAACCCCAGTCGAGTTCGTCGCCTTCGGGGCGGGCGTCGTTGACGAGGTTGACCTGATACTTCGCGCCGAAGTATTTGAGGAACTTCACCTTGGTGCCGAGGCGGGCGCGGCGGTATTCGTCGAAGGTTTCGTTGAAGTCGTCGTTGTTGACGTCGTTGCCCTCGATGTAGGCGGCTTGGTATTGGAGGCGGCCTTCGATCTGGAATTCCTGGATCCAGGGGTTTTCCTTGTTCTTGTAGAGCAGGCCCGGCTTGTTTTTCAGCCAGGTGCACCAGTCGCCGTTGTTTGCAGCCGCGGCAGCGGCTTCGTTGCCTGCGGCGGCGGGAAGCTGGAGAAGCAGCCCGAGGCCGAGTGCGATGTTGAGAATGTGGTTGTTTTTCATGTCGTTCAATGGATTTGTGCTTGGCACGGAATGGGGGATAGCGATGCCGGGCCGCTTTCGGGAAGGGATCTTTGGTGACAGAAGTGTCACGGCGGAGTCTTTGTCAGGACCGGGGTCCGTGCCCTTAGGTTGCGCCGTCGGACGAAGTGTCCGTGAGAACCAACCAAACTACCATGAAATCCACTGTCATTTGCATTGCCACCGCCGCGCTTGCCGCGTTGCCCGGCTTTTCAGCCGAGTCTCACCTCGACCCGAAGCTTCCCGTTTACGAAAAAGTCAGCGGGGTTTCCGGCAACCTCAACTCGATCGGCTCGGACACCCTCAACAACCTGATGACCTTCTGGGCCGAGGGTTTCAAGAAGTCCTATCCGAACGTCAATGTGCAGATCGAGGGCAAGGGCTCCTCGACCGCGCCGCCGGCCCTGATCGAGAGCACCTCGCAACTCGGCCCGATGAGCCGCTTGATGAAGGCCGAGGAGATCGACGCCTTTGAAAAGAAGTTCGGTTACAAGCCGACCGAAGTGAAGGTGGCCATCGACGCGCTTGCCGTGTTCGCGCACAAGGACAACCCGATCAAGGGGCTCACGATGAAGGAAGTTGACTCGATCTTTTCCTCGACCCGCAAGCGTGGGGGGCAGGATGTCACCGAGTGGGGTCAGTTGGGCTTGGAAGCCTGGAAAGGCCGTGCGATCTCGCTGTTCGGCCGCAACTCGGCTTCCGGCACCTACGGATTCTTCCAGGAGCACACCCTCAAGAAGGGTGACTACAAGTCGAGTGTCAAGGAGCAGCCCGGTTCCTCCGCCGTGGTCCAGGGTGTCGGTTCCGACCTCTATGCCCTCGGCTATTCCGGCATCGGCTACAAGACCTCCTCGGTCCGCGCCCTTCCGATCGGCGGTGACGACGGCAAGCTTTTCGAGGCCAATTACGACAACGCGCTCAGCGGCGACTATCCGCTGGCCCGCTTCCTCGTGGTCTATGTGAACAAGAAGCCCGGCCAGCCGCTTGACAAGCTGACCCTGGAGTTCCTCAAGTTCGCGCTGTCCAAGGAAGGCCAGCAGATTGTCGAAAAAGACGGCTATTTCCCGATGCCCGCCGAAGTGGCGGCAGAGGTGGTCGAGAGCCTCTCCAAATGAGTTGAATTTGACGACGCGGGTCGCAGGTAGGGCTTGCCAGCCCCCCATGGGGTGCTTGTAGCTTCCTGCGGCCCGCCTCTTTTGTGTCCGGGCAGGCCGTCCGATCCTTTCTCCCCACATGCCAGAAACTCCGCCCATCTCCCCCGATCCCAAGCGCTTCGAGGTATCGCCCGCGACCTTGTGGTTCGACCGCATCATGGGATGGGTGATCCGTTTCGGCGGCATCGCGGTGATCCTGGCGGTCTTCGGGATTTTTTACTTCATCATCAAGGAGGTGGTGCCCTTGTTCCGGTCGGCGAAGGTCGAGCCTGCGGGGCAGGTCGAGCTGGCCCAGTCACCGCTGGTGCTCGGGGTTGACGAGTGGGGGACGATGCCATTCGTCTATGACGGCGGGGCAAAACTGTGGTTTGTGGATTTCAAGGACGGCAGCCGGCGCGAGATCGAGGTGCCGGGGATCGAAGGCGCGCGGATCACCGCCTTTGCCTATGACGTCGTGCACCAGCGGATTGCCCTTGGGCTTGAAGACGGCCGGGTGGGGTCCTTTCTGGTGAGTTACGAACAGCATTTCGAGGCGGATGCCCATTTGCCGCGCCTGGAGCCGCGGGTGCAGGCCGAGCCGTGGTTCGAGCTGGGTTCAGGGGCGGGTCCGGTGACCGGCCTGGCCTATGGTGACGACGGTGAAAACCGTGTGGTGGTGGCGCTGCGGGGTGAGGGTGAGGCGGCGAAGGTGTTGGTGATGAGGTTGGGCTTGAAGCGCTCCCTGTTGGGCAAGGGCAAGTTGGCCCTGATGGACGAGAGCGACATTACGGCGCAGGTCAGCGGCCGGCCGGTGTTGCTGAGGGCTTCGCAGAATGGTGCGATGGTCCTGTTGGCTACGGCGGCCGGTGAAGTCGATTACTTTTTGTGCGGCCCCGATGGCGTGAGCAAGCGGCAGACCTTCCGGCCCTTTGCCGACGAGCGCTTGAGCCGTCTTGATTTTCTATTCGGCGGCGTTTCGGTGGTCGCGACCTCGGCTTCCGGGCGTCAGGAGCAATGGAGTTTGTACCGTGAGCACGAG
>CBFGOB010000321.1:0-3619 GCA_965650215.1 uncultured bacterium
GCTTCCAGCCGTGCCTGAGCGGCCTGCGCGCGCGCCGCTTCTTTCGCGGCGACGGCGTCTTGGCGCGCCTTTTCTGCCGCAGCCTTCTCGGAATCGGTCTGAGCCTTGGCGGCAGCGGCAGCCTTTTCCTCCTCTTCCGCGCGCTGCTTGGCGGCGGCAGCAATCTTTTCCTCCTCTTCGGCACGAGCCTTGGCGGCGGCTTTTTCCTCCTCTTCGGCGCGGGCCTTTGCGGCGCTGTCATCGGCGGCTGACGCGGTGGCTGATGCCTTGGCGCCGGCCGGCGGGATCACTCCCGGGATGTTGAGTTTTTTCGCTCCCGGTTTGGGGGCGGCTGCGGTGGCCGGAGCCGCCACAGGGATGGCGGCAGGTATGTTGGTGGCGGGCTTGCCCTCTTCGCCGGTTGAAGCGCCGTAGGTGGAATCGAAGCGGCGGTGTTTCGGGTCGACGCGGTCGGCGGGAATCGTCACCGCCGGTGGTGGGGTGATTTTCGCGTTGAGCTTCGCGTCCTGCTGATAGAGATCGTTGCGCAGTTCCTCGCCCGGGGCCTGCTTGAGTTTGGGCACGGCGATCGGCGTGGTGTGGAGGCTGACGCGACTGGTGAGCTTGAGGGCCTCCATCGGGTCGCGAGCCATCCACGGCAGTTCGCCGAGGGTCGGACGGCGGTTCTTGAAGTCTCCCCAAAGCGTGCGCTCGTCGTCGGTCCAGAGGATGAAGTGTTCGAGGTCGGGATTGACCAGGCTGGGGTCGGCGTTGAGGGCGGCGCCGTAGAAGCGCGCGGCCTGGAGGACCATCCCGTGGTGAAGCAGGGCGTTGGCCATGCCCATGTTCTGGACCGCTTTGCCGACATTTTTTTCGAGAACGGCGGTGAGCAGGCGGATCGCCTTGCGGGGTTGATCCTTCGAGAGCACGCGGGCGGCAAAGGCGAGGTCGAGGTCGGTGCTCGGGATCTGTTCGGCTTCCCAAATCAGGTCTGCGGCCTTGCCGAAGTCCCCCTTGTCATAAAGCATGTGCGCGAGCTGTTGACGGGTGTCCCAGTCCGCGGGATCGGCGGCCAACCGTTCGCGGAGGGATCTTTCGGTGCTGAGGATGGATTCGGAGCTCACTGGTAAGGGAATCGGTGAGAGGCTATTTTTTAAAAACATTCACATCCGGGTCCTCTCTTACAAGCAAGAAAGTTAGGAAATGCGAGACAATTTTATGAAATTCCGGCGCTTTTCAGATTTATATAGGACTCAGATGCGGATTTTTACGTGTTGGCCAGCAGGGCTTCGTCCCAGTCCTTCCATACCGGGTCGAGTTGGTGCTGGCGCAGGATGTTGGCGATTTCCGCCGCGCTGCGGGTGTCGCTGATCTGGAACTGTTCGGTGGCCTTTTCGCAGCCTTGGCGGGTATCGAGTTCGACGCGCCTGCCCTTGACCGTGAGGTGGAGGTCCTGTTGGCCAGCGCCGGTGTAGCCACCTGGTTCGGTGCGGGCCCCGGCGGACATGTGGGTGACCCCGAGGGTGCAGATGGCGTCGCGCAGTCCGGCGGGTTCGCGGGTGGAGACGACGATGCCGACCTGGGGAAACAGCATGCGGAAAGCGCAGATCAGGCGGACAAAATCCTTGTCATGGAGGAACAGCGAGGGGTCGGGGCTGTACTCGTAGTTGCCCGCATAGGGCCTCATGCGCGGGAAGGCAACGGTGAGTTGGGCTTTCCAGCAGTGCTTGAGCAGGTATTCGAGGTGGGCGCAGAGGGCGAAGGCTTCGTGTTTCCAGTCGGCGAGGCCAAAGAGGGCACCGATGCCGATGCGGCGGAAGCCGCCGGCATAGGCGCGTTCGGGGCAGTTCAGGCGCCAGTCGAAGTGTTTTTTCGGCCCTGCCGTGTGGAGGGTTTCATAGACCTTGCGGTCGTAGGTTTCCTGATACACGACGAGGCCCTCGGCGCCGTGTTCGACGATTTCGGCGTATTGGGCGTCTTCCATCGGGCCGACCTCGATGGCGAGGGTGGGGATGAAGGGTTTGAGGGCGTCGAGGCAGTCCTGCAGGTAGCCCTCGGAGACGAATTTCGGATGCTCGCCGGCGACCAGCAGCAGGTTGCGGAAACCGAGTTGGTGGAGGTGCCGGGCTTCGGTGACCACCTGATCCACGGTCAGGGTGCTGCGCAGGATGCGGGCATCGCGGGAAAATCCGCAGTAGCTGCAGTTGTTCACGCACTCGTTGGAGAGATACAGCGGCGCGAAGAGGCGCATGGTGCGGCCGAAATGGCGGCGGGTGAGCTGCTGGCTCTCGCGAGCCATGGCCTCGAGGGAAGGGGGCGAGGACTCGTCGAGCAGGCGTCCGAGCCGTTTCATCAGGGGGCTGGGGCGCTCCAGCAGGCGTGGAAATTGATCGGCGAAGGCCATGTGCGAGGTAAGATATCCCAGCCGCACGGGAGGTCAAAGGCGCATTGGCAGCTGTCTGCATTTCAGGGCACCGGTGGATAAAAAAACGAAATAAACCTGACCTTTTCGCGTATGGTGTGGCTGAGTTATGGACTTGAGGATCCGATTCATCAGCATGTGGGGGCTGGCCGCCTTGGTGGCGGGCTGCGATTCGCCGTCTTCCGAGGCGGTGTCCGCTGCGGCGGCACCTGCGGGTGCGGCCGCGCCGTCATTGCCGGAACTGGTGTCGTTCAATGAGCACATTCAGCCGATTCTTTCCGAGTATTGTTACCATTGCCATGGTCCGGATGCGGGGACGCGCCGGCCGGATGAAGAGCCATTGCGCCTCGACCGGCCTGAGGATGCCTTCGCGCTGCGTGCCGATGGGCAGCCGGTGATCCTGAAGGGCAACCCGGCGGGTTCGAGTCTGATGAAGCGGGTGCTGAGTCATGATCCCGACCTGATCATGCCGCCTCCGGAGAGCCACAAGCAGATGAAGCCGGAGGAAATCGCCTTGCTCGAGCGTTGGATCGAGCAGGGAGCGGAGTATCAACCCCATTGGGCGTTTGCGCCGGTGGTGCGGCCGGAGCTGCCCGAGGCCGGCAAAGGATGGGCGCTCAATCCGATCGATGCCTTTGTGGCCGAGAAGCTGGCAGCCGAGGGTCTGGAGCCGAACGGGCCGGATGAGCTCCGGCGTTTCCACCGCCGCCTGTCGCTGGACCTGACGGGTTTGCCTGCCGAGCCGGCGGCGACGGATGCCTTTGTCGCGGCGCATGCGAAGGACGGACAGGCGGCGGTCGAGGCTGAAGCCGATCGGCTGATGGCGACAACCGCGAGTGCCGAGCATTTCGCGCGGTGGTGGCTGGATGCGGCTCGATATGCCGACACCCATGGGATCCACATCGACAACTACCGCTCGATCTGGCCGTACCGCGATTGGGTGGTGCGGGCATTCCAGTCAAACCTGCCTTGGGATCAATTCACGACCGAGCAGTTGGCCGGCGACCTGTTGCCCAAGCGCAGTCTCGATCAATGGGTCGCGACCGGTTTCAACCGCTGCATGGCGACGACCGGCGAAGGCGGCGCGATCGCCGAGGAATACGAGGCGATCTACGCGATGGACCAGGTCGACACGGTGTCGGCGGTGTGGTTGGGGCTCACGACCGGTTGCTCGTCGTGTCACGACCACAAGTTCGATCCGATCACGATGAAGGATTT
>CBFGOB010000322.1:0-3572 GCA_965650215.1 uncultured bacterium
GATGAATTTTTCAATCGCCCCGATGCAGATCGGTTCAAGTCCCTCGCGCGAATGCAACACGCAGGCCTGCTCGCAGAGTTTTTCCTGTGGGCAGACCCTCGGGCAGATCTCGGGCATGCTGCTGGTCTGACGCGAAATCCGGGCCGCCTCCAAAAACCGGCCCTCCGCCGCCAGGCCAACCCATTCCGGGATCCGGTTGCCCAGGGGACAACCCTCGACGCAGGCCGGCTCGGCGCACTGGACACAGCGCGACGCCTGTTCGCGGATCGTCTCCTCATCGAAAAGGGAATAGATTTCATGAAAATCCGTGACCCGTGCCTCCGCGCCACGCTTCGGCGGCTCGGCACGCTCGAGCTCCCGCCAGGCGAAGCGGGACAGGCCCTTGCGGAACGGATTTTCACCTTCTCCCATGACTAAGCCTGAAATGCTCCATGGTAGAGGCGCTATGCACGGAATGAGAGGGAAGCTCCATTTTTTGCTCCCCCCGCTACGCGCACCGATTGCCAATTCCTGTGCACGATTGTTGGAGCACTTCACGGGCATAAAAGACGTGCTAGTCTGAAAAGCAATGAACGCGACCGCCACCCACGATGCCAAGCTCCTCGGACTGCTCCAGGAATCCGTGCCTTTTGTGCCACGGCCTTTTGAAGCCATCGGCAAGGCTTGCGACCTCACGGAAACCGAGGTGCTGGAACGACTGATCTCCCTCAAGCAGAGCAAGGTCATCCGCCAGATCAGCGCGATTTTCGACACCCGCAGCCTCGGCTACGCGTCGAGCCTCGTCGCTGCCCGGGTCGCCCCGGAGCAACTCGACACCGCAGTCGCGGTGATCAACTCCCACCCAGGCGTCAGCCACAATTACCTGCGGAACCACGAGTTCAACCTCTGGTACACGATCGCCGTGCCACCCACCAGCAAGCTCGGGCTGCAGGGCACGGTCGATCAACTCCACCGCCTCTCCGGCGCCGAGACCACCCGCCTGCTGCCCACCCTCAAGCTCTTCAAGATCGGCGTGCGCTTCGATGTCGAAGGTTCCGCCAAGCCCGGCGACCGCAGCCAACCGAAATACACCGAGGCCAGCCGCCGCGAAGCCGCGCCGCTCAGCGCCACCGAAATCGAATTCGTGCGGCTGATGCAACGCGACATCGACCTCGTTCCCCAGCCCTTCGTGGCGGTCGCCGATGCCCTTGGATTGTCCTTCGAGGAGGCGGTCGCGATACATGCGGACTTCCTCGCCAGCGGACGCATGCGGCGCTTCGCTGCCGTCCTCCACCACCGCAAGGCAGGCTTCGGCGCGAATGCGATGGGCATCTGGGCCGGACCCCAGGACGACCCTGCAGCCCTCAAGGCGATCGGCGAAAAAATGGCGAGTTTCAGCGCGGTCAGCCATGCCTATCAGCGCCCGACCTACCCCGACTGGCACTACAACCTCTTCACCATGGTCCACGGCAAGAGCGAGGAGGAATGCGAGCAAACGCTGGGCGCCATCGCCGAAGCCACCGGCATCACCGACCGCCACGCCCTCTACTCGACCAAGGAGTTCAAGAAAGTCCGCGTCCGCTACTTCACCGACGAGGAGGCGAAATGGGAAGCAGAGCACGCTTGAGCGGCGAACCATGGCACGCTAGAGCCAGACATGTTCAAGAAACTCATCGGCCGAATCACCGGGCCAGAAACGGAGAATGGCTTTGATCCCACGTCATTGCATGACCCCGTGGCCTTGCTGACTTCCTGGGACCCGGCCTCGCCGGGCGGGTCGAATTTCGCCACGCACACGCTCCACATGATCCATCCCCAACGGGCGGAGTTCCGCTGCAGCGTGGGCATGAAGCTGATGAGCGGGATCTTCCTGGTCTTTGGCACCGTGATTGCGGGCGTCTTCGGCCGGCCGCTGCTTGCGGGCCAATTTCCGACGGAAACCGATCAGCTCGTACCGCTCGGCATTGGCGTCGTGTTCGCCCTGATCGGCGCGTTCCTGCTGCGCAACGCGCTGACCCCGATCGTCTTCGACCTCGGCCACGGCTATTTCTGCAGGGACCGCCGGAAACCGGAGCACACGATGGATCCCTCGCGGATCAAGCACCACGCACGCCTCGACGACGTGCACGCCCTTCAACTCGTCAGCGAAATCTGCCGCACCAAGAACGGATCCTATCTCAGCCATGAACTCAACCTCGTGCTGCGTGACGGCAAACGGATCCATGTCGTCGACCATGGCGACCTCGCCAGACTGCGGAACGACGCCCGGCGCATCGCGGAGCTCATCCGGAAACCGCTGTGGGATGCGTGTTAGAGAACGTCTTGAACAAGGTCCCTACCTATCCGGAATTCTCAGACAGGCGATTGGAAAATCGCCAGCTCTCGACATGGCAGCGGCAGTCAGCCGCTCCGGAGTGGCGCTTTGCAAACCCCATCATGCGTGTTGGCGGCTTGTGGCCGCCATGTTTTGAACACAATCCGCTGGCGTGCTCATCAAGCCATGCTAGCTTCCCCGACGATGAACTTCCCACACGCCCTCCAGACCGCCGCCCTCGCCACGGCCTCATTGGCCATGCTCTCCTGCGACCAACCCGCCCCGGAAAGCGCCGCCCCGCCTGCGCATGAAACGCCGGCCGCCGAGGCCCCCGCCGCGGAAACGGCGGAAATCCAACTCTTCAACGGTGAGACCCTCGACGGCTGGTCGCATGTGCTCGTCGACAAATCCCTCAAGAAAGAGGACGTCTGGAGCGTGCAGGACGGCATCCTCGTCTGCAAAGGCCAGCCGCTCGGCTACCTCCATACCAACGCTTCCTATCAGGACTACCGGCTCAGCTTTGAATGGCGCTGGGCTCCCGGCACCGAACCGAGCAACAGCGGCGCGCTGTTGCGCATCGCCGCCGAGCCCGAAAGCTTCCTGCCGAAATGCGTGGAAGCCCAGCTGCAGCATGGCAAGGCTGGCGACCTCTACGGCTTTTACGGCGCCAATATCAACGGCGACGCCGACCGCTACAAGGAAATCGACAGCGCCAAGATCGGCAAATTCAAGGCCGTCAGCCGCCTCAAGGGCATGGAAAAACCCGCCGGCGAATGGAACCGCTACGACATCACCGTCGAAGGCGACCGCATCGAAGTCCACATCAACGGCGAGCTCGTCAACCGCGCCAGCGGCCTGGATGTCCTCGCCGGACCGATCGGCCTGCAATCGGAAGGCAGCGAAATCCACTTCCGCAACATCACGCTCAAGCCGGTGAAGTAAGCCTCACCAGGCCGCCTTTTCCATCCACGGACGGAATTCGTCAGGCACCGGTGCTTCAAACGCCACCGGCTTGCCGCTGACCGGGTGCACGAAGGCCAGCTTCCATGCATGCAGCATCAGCCGCTGCGGCATGCCGGGCTCCTTGGATGGATTGCCATAAATCGGATCCCCGACGATCGGCGTGCCCTTGTGGTGCAGGTGCACCCGGATCTGGTGCGTCCGGCCGGTGTGCAGGTGGCACAAGACCAGGGCGGTCCGTGACGCGGCATCGGTCGCCTTGACCTCGTAGTCGGTGATCGCCGCCTTGCCGCCGGGCGGATTGACCACCGCCATCTTC
>CBFGOB010000323.1:0-3565 GCA_965650215.1 uncultured bacterium
AGGGTTGTTCGCCGCATGCGTTGCCGGGACACCGGGAGCGAGCGCCGCGCCGCGCCGAGATCACCATGAAAAGTCCGACATCGATGGGGAGAGTGCTGGCCTTGCTCGGCGTCACGCTGGGCATTGGCCAGGCGGTCAACGAAAAGAAGGACGGCTGGCCATGGAATCTCAAACTCAATGGCTGGCATGACCGTGAGATCACCGAGGAGTTGGGGACCGGATGGTTTCTCAATGTCGGGCCGACCGGGATCCGGGTGCAGATCACGCACGAACACCCGCAATTCCTGACGACCCGCCATGTGTTCAAGAACTCGCCTGCGGCCGGCCTGGTCAAGGCCGGCGATGTGATTGTGGGCGCCAACGGCATCAGGATGGACGTGCCCCACACCTTTGGCCGTCACAAGGGATGGCAGGGGCCGATGATCGAGATGTCCAAACTGATCGAGGACAGCCAGGGCAAGGACGGCAAACTCAACCTGATCATTTGGCCGGGGGGCAAGAAGGAGCAGGAGAAAAACGTCACGGTGCAGATCAAGCCGGTCGGACGCTTTTCACCGACCTGGCCCTACGATTGCCCGCGCTCCAACCAGTTGCTCACCGACCTGTGCGATTTCCTTGTCAGCGAGCACAAGCGTGCGGGCAAGTTCGAATCGAGTGTCCACACCCATGGGTCCGCCTTGCTGGCCCTGATGGCGGCGGGTCCGAAGTATGATGCCTTTGTGGCGAACCTGATGCAGGAATACCGCTCCAAGCGCTACGATCCGACCAAGGGGGAGGGCTTTCCGGTGTGGGGTCAGGTCCACGATGCGATTGTCATGGGTGAGTATTATCTGCTGCACAAGGACAAGCAGCTCAAGCCGGCGATCGAATCGCTGGCGGCCTGTCTCAATGACAGCGTGTGGCCGGAGACCGGGGGTTTGTCGCACCGGCCCTATGCGTTCATCCAGCGGCGTTTGGCGGAGGGCGGGCCGAAAGGCTACGGTTCGATGGGGCTGCCCGCCGGTCTCGGCATGGTGGGGCTGAGTCTCTTCAAGGAGGCGGGTCTGCCCTACGCCGAGCCGTCCTACCAGAGGATCCACCAGGGATTTCTCGAGTCGGTCGGCACCAATGGCAGCATCGGCTATGGCTTCAGCGATTGGGATCATGCAGTGATCGAGTTCGATGATGCCAGCGCCTTGCCCAAGAGCAGTCCACGCGGGATCGGGTTCGAGTGTCCCGGCGGCATGAAAGGTGCGGGGACCTACAGGATCCTCTGGCCGACCAAGGCCGACAAGCGCTACCGCCCGACCGACTGGTTGGAAAAGGAAGCCGACACCAACCGCGTCTATGATTCCGGTGGCAAGAAGCGCATGGTGATCCGCAACATGGCTCCCGAGGAGCCAACCCGTCCCTACGAGCAGGACGGCAGAGACTGTGACCATTACGCGAGGTCCGGTGTCGGAGCCCTGGCGCACAAGATCGGCAACGATGACCAGCAGTCCTGGGGATACCTCGGTGACCTCATGGCCGAAGGTTGCGCCAAAAGTCCGGACAACCTGCTCAACGGTCACGCATCGACCCACATGCACGTGCTGTGGGGCAGTCTGGGGGCCGCGATGGCGAAGCCGGAATCGTTCCGGGCATACCTCGACGGCATCAAGTGGTGGTTCATCATGGCCGAGACCCACAACGGGGGCTTCGTGGTTCTCCCCGGGCGCGACTACGCCTCGACCGACCATGTCTACGGCACCCGCAATTTCCCAACCGCCTGCGCAGCCCTGATCCTCTCGGTGAAGGAGAAGCGCTTGCGGATCACCGGTCGTTCCGGCAGCGGAGCGGTGCCGGCCACCGGCGGCAGCAAGCTCCAGCCGAGCAAGCGCAAGGCGCGCGCACTCAGCGATGAGAAGCGGGCGGCCCTCGACGGGATGGTGCGGCTGGCCTTGCGCGAGCTCAGCCATGCGAAGCAGCTTTCCCAGTTGCCGATCACCCTGTCCAAGGCGCGCACCAAGGTCTGGTTGGAGGAGGTCGATACCGACCTCCGGTTCCACTTCCGTGCGGTGGAAGGCGATGCCAGGGCGACCTTTGGCTGGGACGAGCTCAATGCCTCCGACCATGCGATGCTCGCGGCGGTGGCGGCGAGGTTCCGCAAGGACAATTCTGAAAGCCAGGCGCTCGCCGGTGTGTATATGGAGGCCATCGGCGATGTTGGAATGGCGGACCTCTACTACAGGAAGGCCGGTCCGGATTTCGCTGAAAACATCAACAAGATCTTTGAATGAAACGGATTTTCACACTGTTGGCCCTCGTCTTTGGTGCGGCTGCCGCCACGGCGCAGACGATCGATGAGGCGACCCTTGAAAAGCTCAAGCTGCCGGGGATCCGGATCGATGCCAAGCAGAAGCACGTCGATGTCGACGGCACCGTCTGCCTCGATTCCGGAGCATTGGAGCTGGTCGCCTGCACCAAAGACACCAAGGAGCACGAGTCGATTGTTTTGTTGAATGCGAAGCCGGTGCACATCCACATGGCGCTGCTGTTGATCGGTGCCGTCCCCGGCTCGCCCGCGATGCAGAAGCAGGTCGGTGAAGGCGAGGAAAAGCGTTGGGTGTTTTACCGTGCGTCCGGCCAGCCGGTCGAGGTCCTGCTGGTCTATCAGGGTGAGGATGGCAAGGAAGTCGCCAAGCCGGTCGCGGACTTCATTCGCAAGATCCAGGGTGAGGATGTGTTCGTCGAGGGTCAGAAACCCAAGGCCAAAGGCGAGCCCTTTCCGACCAGCACCTTTTTGTTCATGGGTTCCCACCTGATTGAAAACGGCGAGGGACCGCGGCGCTACATCGCCGAGGAATCGGGGAATGTGATTTCGATCTCCTCGTTCGGCGACGAGATGCTCGGCCTCGCCGAGCACTACAGCGACAGCAATGGCAGCCTGATCTGGGAAATCAATCCCGACAAGATGCCGCCGCTTGGCACCAAGATCCGCCTGCGGCTCAAGCCGGTGTTCGGGGCCCCGGCGGAATGACCGGGAGGATGGTGTTTTTGGCGCATCCGCGGCTTGCGGTCGTGGTGTGCGGTGATGGAGTCACCGTGAAACGATTTTGCTTATGATCCGATCCGCATTGATCTTCCTGGCCGCTCTCGTGGCATCCCCGTTGCGAGGTGAGAGCCCGCTGCATGCCTACACGTTTCCTGCCGGGATGCCGGCGAGCACGGTCTATCAGGTTTCGGTTGCCGGCCAGCCGGTCAAGGCCCTGCATTCCGGGCGCGGATCGATCCTGAGCTTCGGGATGAGTGGTCCTGTGGTGATCGAGGTCGCCATGGAGCGCGTTCCCAAGGAGGTGGTGGTGAGGCCGCTGAGCTCCGGCATTCGTGCCGAACTGCACGGGAAGGGTTACCGCCTCAGTCTTCCGCGGCCGATGAACCTCAGCGTTGAGGCCGACGGCGATCTGTCCCAGCCCTTGCTGGTGTTTGCCAATCCGGTGCGGCAGGCACCGTCGAAGAACGACCCCAAGGTGAAGTATTTCGAAGCCGGGCGGGTGCATGAGGCCGGTGAAATCCTTCTCAAGGACGGCGAGACCCTCTATCTCGA
>CBFGOB010000324.1:0-3551 GCA_965650215.1 uncultured bacterium
CCGCAGGCGGAATCTTGCGACCCCAACAAGTCGGGGCCGCTACATGAAATTCCCATGATCACCCACTCCATCATCGGCCTTCCAGTGACTGCCACCGATTACTCCGGAGCGGTTTCATGGATCCTGCAGCACGCGACCAAGGCCGACCGCGTCTATGCCGTCGAGGCGGCCAACACCCATGTCGCCGCCCTCGCGCGCCAGGATCCCGGATTCGGGCAAGCGATGGCCCGCTTTGATCTCATCCTGCCCGATGGCATGCCGCTGGTCTGGGCGGTCAACGCGCATCTTCCCAACGAGAAAAAACTCAAGGACCGCGTCTATGGACCCACCCTCATGCTCGAGACGCTCAAGGCCGGCACCGGTCGAGAGGGCTTCCGGCATTTCCTGTTAGGTGGCAAGGAGTCGACCCTCGCAACCCTGCAATCGAGCTTCGCGCAGCGGTTTCCAGAAGCTGTCATCGCCGGGGCCTACTCGCCGCCCTATGGCATCTGGCCCGAAGACGAAAGCGAGCGGATCATCGAGCGGATCCGCAGTTCGGGTGCCAATCTCATTTGGGTCGGCCTCGGCTGCCCCAAGCAGGAGCACTGGATCGCCCGTCACAAGGACCGGCTGCCGCCCGGCGTCTATTTCGGCATCGGTGCTGCTTTCGCTTTCCATGCCGGCGAGGTCCGCCAGGCCCCCAGCATCCTCCAGAAAATCGGACTCGAGTGGGCCTATCGCCTCGCCATGGAACCCCGCCGCCTTTTCCGTCGCTACCTGACTTACAACACACTTTTCCTTTGCTATCTCATTCGCGACCACCGTGGCGATGCGGAAGGCGGTCAGCGGTAGGCGAGATCAAAATGACCGTTGGGGGGGCTGTAGCGTCGGTCTATGACCGTCGCCAACTGTAGCCGCGGTCTATGATTGTCTTGCTGCGCAAGACCAACCGGTGTGGCTGCGCTTGCTGAAATGGTTCGCTAACGCTCGCATTGGGTTGTCGCACTTCAGCGGTCCCGCACGCGGGACCGCCCCGCCATCGGCCGGATACCCCGTCCCGCAAGCGGGACGGGTGCCGCTGACGCGGCCATCTTGCGACGCTCATAGAGCGACGCTACAATTTCCGTCCCCGCTTACGGCGGCCATCTTGCGACGCTCATAGAGCGACGCTGCAATTTCCGTCCCCGCCTGCGGCGGCCATCTTGCGACGCTCATAGAGCGACGCTGCAATTTCTGGCGATTGGAAATCGCCAGCCCTCAACATGGCAGCCGGAGGCTGCCACTCCATCCGATAAACCATGTACCTTGCGCCATCTCATCAGCCATTTCGATGGCCGCATCATTCCTTCGGCACGGAAATCTGGTGGCCGTGGGATTTGAGGAGGGCGTGGCGGCGGGCCTCCTCGAGGTCGCTGGCGACCATGTCGGCGCAGAGCTGCTCGACGCTGATCTCGGGTTCCCAGCCGAGCTTTTCCTTGGCCTTGGCGGGGTTGCCAAGGAGGGTCTCGACCTCGGCGGGTCGGAAGTAGCGGGGATCGATCCTGACGATGACATCGCCGGGCTTCACCGCAGGAGCCTTGGCGGGATCGGTGACGGCGGCGACGATGGCGGTTTCATCGACACCGCTGCCGCTGAAGCTGAGTTCGATGCCGGCTTCGCGGGCGGACATGCGGACGAACTCGCGGACCGAGATCTGCTTGCCGGTGGCGATGACGAAATCCTCGGCCTGGTCCTGCTGGAGCATGAGCCACTGCATGCGGACGTAGTCCTTGGCGTGGCCCCAGTCGCGGAGGGCGTCCATGTTGCCGAGGAAGAGGCAGCGCTCGAGTCCTTGGGCGATGTTGGAGATCGCGCGGGTGATCTTGCGGGTGACGAAGGTTTCGCCGCGGCGTGGGGACTCGTGGTTGAAGAGGATGCCGTTGCAGGCATACATGCCGTAGGCTTCGCGGTAGTTGACGGTGATCCAGTAGGCGTAGAGCTTGGCGACGCCGTAGGGCGAACGCGGGTGGAAGGGGGTGGTTTCGGTCTGCGGGGTTTCCTTGACGAGCCCGTAGAGTTCGGAGGTGGATGCCTGATAGAAGCGGGTGGTTTTTTCCATGCCGAGGAAGCGGATCGCCTCGAGCAGCCGGAGGGTGCCGATCGCATCGACGTCGGCGGTGTACTCCGGGGCTTCGAAGGACACGGCGACATGGGATTGGGCGCCGAGGTTGTAGACCTCGTCCGGCCGGACTTCGGCGAGGATGCGGGTGAGGTTCGAGCTGTCGGTGAGGTCGCCGTAGTGGAGGTGCAGGCGCTGGTGTTCGATGTGCGGGTCCTCGTAGATGTGGTCGATGCGCTGGGTGTTGAACAGCGAGGCGCGGCGCTTGATGCCGTGGACCGTGTAACCTTTTTCGAGCAGGAACTCGGCGAGGTAGGATCCGTCCTGTCCGGTGATGCCGGTGATGAGTGCGGTTTTCATGGGAGCGAAGTGGATTAAGATGTAGCGGCGGTCTATGACCGTCGCAAGATTCCGCCTGCGGCGGAGCGGTACCGCATGCGGGACCGTTGATCAGCGACGGTCATAGACCGCCGCTACAGTTTTTATCTCAAAGCCTCGCGTTGCCGGAGGCAATCGAGGATTTGAAATCGTCGTAGGCGAGTTGGAGTCCGTGTTCGAGGGGGATGTCGGGTTGCCAGCCGGTGGCGCGGATGCGGGTGGTGTCGAGGAGTTTGCGCGGGGTGCCGTCGGGTTTTGTCGGGTCGGTGAGGATCTCGCCCTCGAAGCCGACGGTGCGGGCGACGAGGGTGGCGAGATCCATGATGCTGAGGTCGCTGCCGGTGCCGACGTTGACCCAGTCCGGCGGGTTGTCGAGGTCGAGCAGGTGGAAGCAGGCTTTGGCGAGGTCATCGGTGTGGAGGAATTCGCGGCGGGCGCTGCCGGTGCCCCAGATGGTGACGCTCGGGGCACCGCGTTCCTTGGCATCGTGGAAGCGCCGGATGAGGGCGGGAATGACGTGGGAGTTCTCGGGGTGGTAGTTGTCGCCGGGGCCGTAGAGGTTGGTGGGCATCGCGCTATGGTAGAGCAGTCCGTGCTGGTGGCGGTAATGCTGGCAGAGCTTGAGGCCGGCGATCTTGGCGATGGCGTAGGCTTCGTTGGAGGCTTCGAGCGGGGAGCTGAGCAGGCAGTCCTCGGGCATCGGCTGGGGGGCATGCTTCGGATAGATGCAGGACGAGCCGAGGAACAGGACCCGCGGCACGCCGGCGCGGCGCGAGCCTTCGATGAGGTTGGCGGCGATGCTGAGGTTTTCGTAGATGAAGTCGGCGGGGTAGGTCGCATTGGCGTGGATGCCGCCGACCTTGGCGGCGGCGATGATCACGATTTCCGGCCGGTGCCGGGCAAGAAAGTCGAAGGTCGCCGATTGGTTGCAGAGGTCGAGTTCATCGCGACCTGCGGTGAGCAGGGTGTGGGTGCCGCGGCGCTGCGCTTCGCGGACGAGCGCGCTGCCGACCATGCCGCGGTGGCCGGTGATGAAGAGGGTTTGCATGGGAAGTGGGATTGGGGAAGATGAGGAATTGTAGCGGGGGGGGGGGGG
>CBFGOB010000325.1:0-3527 GCA_965650215.1 uncultured bacterium
GGCCAGGGCGACCATCACCATCACCATGCCTACCAGGTGGGGAAGGGCGTCGATGAAGGAATGGGAATGCGACTCGACCGATGTGGCGATGAGAGAAATGGTCATCATGATGGATCAGAGTGGGATGTTGCCGTGTTTTTTGGGCGGACGGGTTTCGTGCTTGCCCATGATGCCGCGGAGGGCGAGAGCCAGCGTGCTGCGGGTCACCATGGGGTTGATCACGTCGGTGATCATGCCGTTGGAGGCTGCCTGATAGGGAGAGGAGAATTTCTCCGAGTAGGCCTTGCGAAGTTCCTTTTCGAGTTCTTCGGGGTTTTCAGCTTCCTCGAGCTCCTTCTTGTAGAGCACCTTCATCGCTCCTTGGGCGCCCATGACGGCGATTTCCGCGCTCGGCCAGGCAAAGACGAAGTCCGCACCCATGTCGCTGGAACACATCGCGAGGTAGGCGCCGCCGTAGGCCTTGCGGCAGATGAGGGTGATCTTGGGAACGGTGCCGGAGGCCCATGCGAAGAGCATCTTGGCACCGTGGCGGATGATGCCGCCGCGTTCCTGGGCGAGTCCGGGCATGAAACCGGGGACATCGACCAGCGAGAGCACCGGAATCGAGTAGATGTTGCAGACGCGGATGAAGCGTGCCGCCTTGTCCGAGGAGTCGATGTCGATGCAGCCGGCCTTGACCATCGGCTGGTTGGCGATGATGCCGACCACCAGGCCTTCGAGCTTGGCGAAGCCGGTGAGCATGTTCGGCGCGTAATCCGGTTGGATTTCGAACCACGAATCCTGGTCCACCAGCCGCGCGATGACCTTTTGCATGTCGAGCGGCATTTTCGGGTCCGCCGGGATGATCTCGTTCATTTCGGGATCCTCGACATAGGGGATCTCGTTGTTGATCGAGTGCGGCGGATCGCTGAGGTTGTTGGACGGCAGGTAATCGAGCAGCTTTTTCGCGAGCGCGATGGCATGCTCGTCGTCTTCGGCGATGAGGTGGATGTTGCCTGAGACGCTGGCGTGGGCGTTGGCCGATGCGAACTGGTCGAGCGACGCGCTCTGCCCGGTCGCGGCCTTGATCACATCCGGGCCGCAGATGAACATGTTCGAATTGGCCCGCGTCATGATGATGAAGTCGGTGAGCGCGGGCGAGTAGGCCGCGCCGCCGGCGCAGGGGCCCGCGATGATCGCGATCTGCGGGATCACCCCGGAGGCCAGGACGTTGCGGAAGAAGATCTGGCCGTAGCCGGAGAGCGCTTCGATGCCCTCCTGGATGCGGGCGCCGCCGGAGTCGTTGATGCCTACGACCGGAATTCCGGCCTTGATGGCGAAGTCGAGGAGGTCGCAGATCTTCTTGGCGTGAATGGCTCCCACGGCGCCGCCGCCGACGGTGAAGTCCTGGGCGAAGGAAGCGACCGGACGGCCGTCGACATAGCCGGTGGCGCAGACCACGCCGTCACCCGGCATCTTGCGTTTTTCCAGACCAAAGTTGGTGCAGGAATGGTGGGCGTGCATGCCGAACTCGATGAACTGGCCGCCATCGAAAAAGGCGGCCAGCCGCTCGCGGGCGGAGAGCAGGCCCTTTTCATGGCGTTTTACAATGCGGTCGATGCCGCCGCCGACGAGTGCTTCCTCACGGCGTTGTTCGAGGGTTTCGAGGAGGGTGGGGTCGATGGCCATGGGTGAGCGGAATGTTAGGGATTCAGGATTCGATGGGTTGGCAGAATTCGGTTAGAACTCCGAAGGTCGATTTCGGATGCAGGAAGGCGACAAGTTTTCCGGCGGCGCCTTCGAAGGGGACCTCGTGGATCAGCCGTGCGCCCTGTTCTTTCGCCTGTCCGAGCTGGGTGCCGATGTTGTCGGTGCCGAAAGCGATGTGGTGGATGCCGGGGCCCTTCTTTTCCAGGAACGCGGCGATCGGGCTTTCGGGTGAGGTCGGCTCCAGCAGCTCGATGTGGACCTCGCCGGCCTCGAAGAATGCGGTTCGCACCTTCTGGGACTCGACCTCCTCCCTGCCGTGGCATTTCAAGCCAAGGACGTTTTCGTAATACGGAATGGTTTCATCAAGCGAGTGAACCGCGATGCCGATGTGGTCGATTTTGGTGATCATGGAGCCGCAGGGAACTTGGAACTGCAAAGCAGCATTGCAGGATCGGTGAATCTTACACCGCAGGAAGTCGCTTTGGCTTCGCGTATTTTACCGATTTGAATGAAAAGATCAGGGCAGTCGGTCATCCAACATCAAAATCCGCGACATGGAAAGCTATTTCTGAGGTGGTGAGGATGGAATCAGAGTGACTCCGGGCTTTGCAGGAGTTCGGCCACCCGGTTGAGCAGCACGCCTCCGCCACCGCCGTCGATGACGCGGTGGTCGAAGGTCAGGAAGAGATCCGCGACGGTGGCGGGAAGGAAAGCTTCGACCTGATCGCTCCATACCGGTTTTTTGACGCCGGCGCCGATGCCGAGGATGAGCGTTTCATTGGGCAGTGGGATTGGTGTGCCGATGGTGAGTCCGAAGGTGCCGAAGTTGGTGACGGTGGCGATGCCTCCGCTGCAATCGTCTTCGGTGAATTTGCGGCGCCGTGCGCGGTCGATGAGGTCGTCGTATTCGCCGAGCAGTTCGGCCAGCGGTTTTTGATCGAGGTTGCGGACGACCGGCACGACGACGCCGTCATGGATTTGGACGGCGACGCCGATGTCGACGGCGCGCGGATGGACGATCTTGTCGCCGATGAGGTAGCCGGCATTTGCCGGGTTTTCCGCGATGGCGATGGCGAAGGCGCGCAGCAGGTAGAGCGTGAGGCCGGGCTTCGGCGACTGGCTGCGGCGGTGCTGGAGCACCCGGTCGAGGGTGACGGGAAGGCCGACGGTGGCAAGCGGCCGGGTCCAGCTGCGGCGCATCGCGTCGGAGACGGCCATGCGCATGGGGGATGCCTTGGTGCTGGGCCAGGCTTCGAGGTAATTGAGGAAGCGTTCGAGGTCCTCGACGGTCACGCGACCACCGGCGCCGGTGCCGGCGACCGCGGAGATGTCGGCTTCGCGCAGCCCGAGGTCGTCCATGCGGGCGCGCATTCTGGGCGAGATGTAATGGGCGCCCATGGTTCCGGTCGGGACCGGAAGGCCTTTGATGCTTGGAACGACAGCCGGGGCCTCCTCGTAGGCATCCGCGTCGTCGATCGCAAAATGGAGGTTGCTGTCATCGGCTTTGGAGCTTGCCGAGGGTTCGCGTTTGGCGTCGAGCGACTCAAGTGTGTCGACGCCGGTGCGGGCGACTTCCTCCGCGGTGACTTCGAGGGTGCCGAGGAGCGAGCCGACGGAATAGGAAACCCCTTCCTGTGCGCGGATTTCGGCCACGATGCCGTTGCAGAGGGTGGTCACACTCATGACCGCCTTGTTGGTCTCGACCTCGATGATGTCCTGATCGGCGTTGACGGCGTCACCGACGGCGATGCCGAGGCGGACGACCGTGGCTTCGGCGATCGACTCGCCGAGCTGCGGCATGAGAATGGGGACGGTAGGCATGGTGGTGAGGGTTCGGG
>CBFGOB010000326.1:0-3521 GCA_965650215.1 uncultured bacterium
AATCTTTTCTCCGAAGTTGAGTTTGGGGCGTTGGACTTTGATGACGGGCATCGGGGAGTGGGGAAGGGAGATTAGGAAATTGAGGGAGAGAGGAGAGGGAAAGAGAGGATCAGATGCGGACGGGTTTGGCGGGGTCTTCGGACACCTTGGCGACCCAGATGATGGCGACGGTGACGACGATGAGGATTGCCGATCCGGCGGCGATGATGGCGGTGCTGAATTCCGGGGCGGCGAGGATGAGTGCGGCGAGGAAGACGTTGATGAGTGCGGCTTCGAAGAAGATGACCCAGCCGATTTTCATGAGTTGGTCGTAGCGGAAGCGCGGCACCGTCCAGCGCACGAGGATGAAGAAGAGGATGAAGGCGATCAGCTTGGCGGCGAAGATGCCGAGGTGGATGAGTCCGCCGAAGTGGAATCCGCCGATCTGGAGTTGTTCGATCCATGCGTCGCTGCCGAATCCGAGCGACCATCCGCCGAGGAAGAGGGTGACGATGAGGGCCGAGCCGATGACCATGGCGGCGTATTCGCCCATGAAGAACATCGCGAATTTCATCGACGAGTATTCCGTGTGGTAGCCGCCGACGAGTTC
Source organism: uncultured bacterium (assembly GCA_965650215.1). Lineage (GTDB taxonomy): Bacteria > Verrucomicrobiota > Verrucomicrobiia > Verrucomicrobiales > Akkermansiaceae > Luteolibacter. The sequence goes on from CBFGOB010000326.1 coordinate 590, forward strand.
GGTTTCGCATTCCGGGAGGTCGAAGGGCATGCGGTTGGTTTCGGCGAAGATCGAGATGGTGAAGATCAGGAATGCGATGGCGGCCGGGAACCAGAACAGCCATGCGCTGTAGTCGCCGCCATTGTTCCATGGGGCCGATTCGCCCCAGAGCGGCAGCAGGAGCCAGCCGTTGGCGGCCTGGTGTTCGACGATCTTGGAGAGGTTGAGTTCACCGAAGAACATCAGGACCGGGATGATCGATAGACCGAGGGCGATTTCGTAGGAGATCATCTGGGCGGTCGAGCGGACGCCGCCGATGAAGGGGAACTTCGAATTCGACGACCAGCCGGCGAGGGTGATGCCGTAGACCGCGAGGGACGAGACCGCGAAGACGAAGAGCGGGCCGACATTGATGTCCGCGATGACGAGTTTTTCGCTGTGGCCGAAGATCGTGATGTCCGAGCCGAAGGGGACGACGCAGACGGTGATGAGTGCGGGCACGACGGTGAGGGCCGGAGCGAGCCAGAAGAAGGCCTTGCGCACGTGGGAGGGGGTGAAGTCCTCCTTGAGGAAGAGCTTGATGCCGTCGGCCATCGGTTGGATGAGGCCGAAGAAGCGGAAGTCCTTCTTGAAGCCGAACAGGGTGAGGGGGATGCCGACACGGTTCGGGCCGACACGGTCCTGGATCACGGCGCTGAAGCGGCGTTCGAAGTAGACCGAGATCGGCACCAGCGGCAGCACCACCATGAAGGTGAGGGTGACGATCTTGATGAGGATGATCAGGAGATTGATGAGTAGGTCCGGCATGGAAAGTTGGGGAAGGTCGGTGAGCTTGCGCTAGAAACCACGGTTTACACGGATTTTACGGATTGGGTTTGGTGCAAGTGAGTGTTGGGTTGGCTCTTGGTGAACCCCGTGGCTATCCATTGATTCTGCCGGCGGCCTTGGCCGCGCGTTCGTTTTCGAGGAGGGGGATTCGGTAGCCGGTGTCGAGGACCTGGGTTCCCTCGTGGCCGATTTTCGAGAGGGTCAGGCCCTTGAAGGCGGGGACGGCTCCGGCCATGGCCTTGAAGAGGTCCTCGATGAGGTGGACCTCATTTTTGCCACCGCTCAGCGCGAGGCCGAGGTCGCGCAGGATTTCCCAGTCGTCGCGTGCCTGGCCCGGCATTTCGACCGCGCGGTTGAGGCGCTGCAGGCGTCCGGAGAGGTTGACCATCGATCCGCGTTTTTCCGCGAATGCGGCGGCGGGCAGGACGATGTGGGCGGCGAGGGCGGTGGGGTTGGCGATGATGTGGCTTTGGACGACGAGTTCCAGGCCGGCGAGATCCGAGAAGTGGAAGCCGGCGTCGCTGATGAGGTCTTCGCCGAAGACCAGCAGGACCTTGATGGCGCCGCTGCGGACGGCTTGCCGGATGGTGTCGAGTTTGGCGTAGGGGTCCTCGGTATCGAGGACGAGTTTGGCGCCGGTCGTGTTCGGGTTGCGGTCGGCGGCGACCAGCAGGGCATCCGGTTCGCCGAGGCGTGGGACGAGGCCGAGCTGGGTGGTGCCGATCTGCGCGGCGAGGCTGCGGGTCATGAACAGTTCCTCGTTGGTCATGCGGCCCGAGGCGATGAGTGCGACCTGTTGGGGATCGGTGTCCTTGAGTTTGCGGCGGATGGCTTCGATCGATTCCTGCCAGGTGGCGGGCCGGTGTTGCGCGCCATCCTTGACGAGCGGTTCGGTGAAGCGGGCTTCGCTGTCGATGTGGTGGAAATTGAGCCGGTGGGAGTCGGGCATCCAGGTCGAGTTGACCTCGTCGTTGCGGCGCGGGGTGATGCGGTGGATCTTGTTGCCGCGGGTCCAGATCGTGATGTTGCTGCCGGTGCCGCAGTTGACGTCGATGCTCGGGGTTTCCTTGAGGAACCAGACGCGCATCTGGAAGCGGAAATCGTTCGAGGTGAGGGCGCCGACCGGGCAGATGTCGACGGTGTTGAGCGAGTAGTTCGAGTCGAGCAGGCGGTCCGGGTGGACGGTGAGGGTCGTGTGGGTGCCGCGCTGGGTGAAGCCGAGGACCGGGTCGCCGGCGACTTCGTCCATGAAGCGGATGCAGCGGCTGCACATGATGCAGCGTTCGTCGTCGAGGCGGACGCGCGGGCCGATTTCGACGTTTTTCGGTTTTTTGACCTTCATGTCGACGAAGCGCGAGGTGCCGCGTCCGTGTTCGACCGAGTGTTCCTGGAGTTTGCATTCGCCGGCCTGGTCGCAGATCGGGCAGTCGAGCGGGTGGTTGATGAGGAGGAATTCCATCACCCCTTCGCGGCATTTTTCGACCAGTTCGCCGCTGGTGCGGATGCCCATGTTTTCCGAGACCGTGTTGGCGCAGGCGATGACCGGGCGGGGGATCCAGCCGATCGGTTGGTAGCCCTCGGCGTCGGTTTCCGCTTCCTGTCCGGGGGCAGGGCGCGGCGGCATGCCCATCTGGACGAGGCACATGCGGCAGTTGCCGGGGGAGCTGAGTTTCGGGTGGTAGCAGTAGTGGGGGCCGATCGTGCCGGCCTGGCGGCAGGCTTCGATCATGCGGGTTCCCTTGGGAAACTGGTGCCAAACGCCATCGATCTGGACGTTCACGAGGCCTTTTTCCGCTGCGAGGTCGCGGGGCAGTTTTGCGGTTGCCGATGGTGTGTCGCTCATGACTTTTCGGTGGGCCGGATGCGGGGCTTGGCCGCAGCCGGCGGGGTCGGCCGGACTATGTCGGCCCGGGGCAGGGGCGGCAAGCGTGCTTTCCGAAAATTTCAGGGTTTTTCAGCAATTTCTGCGGCTTGTGAATTGCCCGAACGATTCGGTTGCCAGCACGCCGGAACCCGCTATGGTGCGCGTCCGGCCCGAACGGCCGATTGATCCAGTGATGAATCCTCCACATGTAGCGATTGTTGGCGCGACGGGTGCCGTCGGCGTAGAGATGCTTCTTTGCCT
>CBFGOB010000327.1:0-3518 GCA_965650215.1 uncultured bacterium
AGCGGCGACGGCTTCCAGCAGGGCTATCGCAACCGCTTCGCCGCCACGCCCTGGGACACCCTGCACCGCCCTCCCTTGAAGCACACCAAACCCCGGGTGCTGGGTAGCCAGAGCGCCGTGGTCACCGGCCCCACCGGCGAGGAAATCCACTGCGACGAATACGGCCGCGTGAAAGTGCAGTTCCACTGGGACCGCGAGGGCCAGGCCGACGACGCCACCAGCTGCTGGCTGCGCGTGTCCTCCAGCTGGGCCGGCGACCGCTACGGCGGCATCGCCATCCCGCGCGTCGGCATGGAGGTCCTGGTCAGCTTCCTCGAAGGCGACCCCGACCAGCCGCTGGTCACCGGCTGCCTGTACCACAAGGAACACGTCGTCCCCTACGACCTTCCCGCCCACAAGACCCGCAGCGTATTCAAGACCCTCAGCAGTCCCGGCGGTGGCGGCTACAACGAACTGCGCATCGAGGACCGCAAGGGCCAGGAGCAGATCTACCTCCACGCCCAGCGCGACTGGGACCAGAACATCGAGCACGACCAGAAGATCCGCGTCGGCCACGAACGCCACGACACGGTGGAGGCCAACAGCTACAGCGAGTTCAAAGCCGAGGAGCACCGCACCACCCACCTTGACCGCAAGAGCGAAGTGCGTGCCAACGACCACCTCACCGTCGGCCAGAGCCAGCACATCAAGCTCGGCACCGCCCAACTGATCGAAGCCGGCCGCGAGATCCACCTCAAGGCCGGACAGAAGATCGTCATCGAAGCCGGCGCCGAACTCACCCTCAAGGTGGGTGGGAGCTTCATCAAGCTGGATGCGAGCGGGGTCACCGTGGTGGGGCCGCAGGTCAGGGTCAACTCGGGGGGATCGCCGGGGGCGGGATCCAGTATTGCCATCAAGCCGCCGGTGCTGCCGGGTGCAGCCGACAAGGATAAGGCGGGGGAAGTGACGGAGCAGGCGCTGATCAATGCGCCGCTGGAGCTGACCACCACCAAACGCCGAATGCTGGACTTCTCCTTCTGATCGGGTAGCCAGACAGGACACCAAACCCGCAGGCCAACGGAACTGGAAACGGAACATCACCATGGAAGAAAAACAGAAGAAAGTCGAACGCTGGTCCTACCCTTTCAAAGCCAAGGGTATCGGCACTGCCGCCAGCAGCGAAGTCACCGATCCGCAGCTCTACTATGAGGCCCTCGCGCTAGCCGAAAGCGGCTATTACCCGGTCGCCAGCAACGGCCTCTGGCACGGCGGCGTGCACTTCGACCAGAACACTGCCTCAATCCTCGACCAGTCCTCCGTGCGCTGCATCGCCGATGGCGTGGTGGTCGCTTATCGCATCGACGAAACCTACAAAACTCTCACTTACACCGGAAGCGGCACTTCCAAAGAAGTGACCTATTCGACAGGCTTCGTGCTGGTGAAACACCGCCTGGAGCTGCCGCCGGCTCCCGCCCCGGCTACTCCACCTGCCGGAACGCCGCCTGCCGCTGAGCCAGAGCTGACGTTCTACAGTCTGTACATGCACTTGATGGACTGGGAGAACTACGAGAAAGCAGGGGCGCCGACACCACCCACTTTCCTGTGTCCAACCGAGTATGCCGTCAGCGAAGAAGGCGCCACGAATGACTTCTCTGGCCTGTTCGTTAGGGGTGGCGCTCCAGGTACCCCGGAACATGCGAACAAAGTCGCAATCATCCCCAAGGGCTGTAAAGTCAGGGTCGGCGAGATCTCATCAGTCGATTCAAGATGGCGAAAGCTCGTCAGCATCCTGGAAGGTCAGGCATCCCCTGTGCTGGCGCCCGAAATTGAGCACTGGGTCTTTCCCGGCGAAATGAGCCCTACTACAGACGGTGATGTATTCCTCATTGGAGAAAAGGCTAACGATGTCCGCGCCTCACTTCTCCCGGGCAAGGGTCTGACAGTGCGCAAGGAAGCCAAGCAAGACTCCGCGGCGATGGCCGTGCTTCCCGTTGACGCCCATGTCCAGCTCGAAGAGGGAACCGGCACGTACCGCAAGATCAAGTCGATAACCGCCTCCACCTTGGCCTCACCTTTGAGTGCCGATTGCGCCCCGAACATTGCCGGCTACATTCACTTCGACTCCCTGAAGGCTGCACCGCCGCAGGCACCAACGCTCAACACTGTTCAAGTTCTGCCAACGCCTGTACCGATTCAGGCCGGCGCGCTGATCGGGCACCTCGGCAAGTATCAAGCTGCGTCGCAAGCTGAAGCGCACGACCTTCTGCACCTCGAAGTCTTCTCCTGTGATGACGTAGAGGCTTTTGTCGCCCAAAGCCGCGAACGAGCTTGGCAGCTCAAACCGGAACAGAAAACCCTGCTGAAGATTCCGTCCGAGACCAAGGTCATCAGCAAGGAAGGCGCCAGCCAGGCGAATCCTCCACGTCCTTCCGATCCCGGCCAACGCACCGCCTACGACATGATCCTGCCCTTGGCGGTACTCAATGCACTGCCAGCGGACAAGAAAATCACCCTGACCACCACCGTCGACGGCATCACCACGACAGAACAATGGTGGAAGCTGGACAACTTGCCCGGCGAAGATGGCAGCCCTATCAGCGGTTGGGTGAAAGAAGGCGAACTCATGACTCCTCGTCTGCATCCCTGGGAGTGGGAAGGCTTCGACTTCATCAAGGAAACCAGCACTCCGAGCGAGCGATATGTTTGCAAGCTCAGCGGTGATGGTGTTCTGGATGAGGGGGAGACGACCAACTATCTAGCGCAGATCAACAATGCGGATGGGGGACCCATTAATGAGCGACTTTATAAAATCATTGACAGGAACGAAGATTACAAGCTTACAACTGACGAGATCAAGGAAGCATTAAAAAAGCCTTGGCATGCACAATCCATAAGCCGATTGATTGTGCAGTATGAAAGTGAGTGGTATGCAGATACTGAACTGAGCAAATGGAAAGCACTGGATTGCTACATGGCGAAGGAGGGCGAAAAAGATTGGGACAAAGAAAAACAGCGCATCGGCGACCTCCTTTGGCGGAGCGATCTGAGAAGCATTCTAACCACTAAAACGGTTTACCACTTACATCCAACCGCATTGATCGAGTGCTTTAGCAACACAGGCTTTAGGTTCACGCTAGACATCATGAAACAGCCATATCCAGCTTTGCCTACGGCGCGCCACCCAGATCTCCAAGAAATCGCAAACGAAATAAACAACCACATATATTTTTACAAGCTAGACACCCCCCTACGAAGAGCTCACTTTTTTGCACAAATACTTCAAGAGACTGGCCCAAAACTTCGAACAGAAGAAGACCTAACATATCGAGTTAGCGGCCTAACCGCAAAGTTCAAATATTTCCGAGACAACCCAGACAAAGCAGAGGAGCACGGATTCGTCATACCTCACGGAGCAATTAAAGGAAATGGTCAACCCATGAACCAAACAGATTTCGAGGCCATTGCGAATGGTGCTTATGGCGGCCGAAGCGACCTTGGTAACGGTAATTACGCAAGCGGGGACGGTTGGAAATATAGAG
>CBFGOB010000328.1:0-3518 GCA_965650215.1 uncultured bacterium
GGAGCAGGGCGGCGGGAATCGCGAGCAGGGCACAGCCGATGCGGGCGGTCAGGACGGGTCGCAGCGGGCCGAGTTGCAGTCGTGCGCTGTGCGCGTCGGGTGACCATCCGGATTCGCGGGCGTGGCGGAGGAATGCCAGCTCGGGCAAGAGCTTGACGAGTACGGCGGCGGCAAGCAAGAGCGGGTGCTGGATCGCGGCGAAGGCGGCGGCCGTGCTGAAGAAACGCAGCGCGGTTCGCGGGAAACTCCAGAGCGCCCGCCGGGTGTCGTGATAGATCATCACGCTCGTGAAGATGGCCGCCATGCTTAGTGGCGGTGCCGAGTACGCCGTGATCAGTGAGCAGTAAGGTTTTAAAGGAAAGTCGGGGAGCTGGGGGAGGGCGATGAGGAGCAGCGGCAGCGGCGCAAGGAGCGAGAAGGCGAGGATTTCGCGGGACAGCCAGGAGGTCTTGAGTCCGAGGAAAAAGCGCCACGCCTTGAGCGGTTGTCCGAGGTGGAGGACCGAGGCCGCCATGCCGAGGTAGAAAAGGAGGGCGGCGGTGAGCGCGAGGGGTGAAGATGAAGTTGCGGGCAGGATGCCAAGGCCCGCGTGAAGGCCGATGCCGGCCTGGGTGAGGACAAGCATGAGGATCAGCGGCCAGTGGGCGTGCTGCACGGCGAGCGTGTGGCAATCGGCGGCGTGGGCGGTGCTTGGAACCTTGCGGCCGACGTAGCGGGTGGTGGGGAGCGTGATTGAGGCGTCGGGAATGGTGGGGAGCGTGTGGGGCCTCGCGGATGGGAACAGGTGGTAGGAAGAGCGCTTCACTTCCCGTCTGTTGCGCTCCGTCCGCTGCTCCCGTTTGACCGCGATGATGCGGATCGCTTCGGTTGGGCAGGCCTGGACGCAGGCCGGGGCTTCGCCATCGGCGAGGCGCTGGTGGCACATGTCGCATTTGCGCACGATGCCGCGTGTCGTGGAATACTTCGGAACGTCGTAGGGGCACTTGAGGATGCAGTAGGAGCAACCGATGCATTGGTCGTCGAGGTGGCGGACGATGCCCGTGTCCGCGTCCTTTTCATAGGCCCCGACCGGGCAGCCGTTCATGCAGCCGGGATCCTCGCAGTGGTGGCAGGCCGTGGTGACCGTTTGCTGCCATGCAGGAGCCTCGTCGCCACCTGACAGGACTCCGGTGTCGCGCCAGGCCTCGTGATCGTCGAGGCCGTTGAGCGAGTGACATGCGGACACGCAGGCCTTGCAGCCGGTGCAGCGGTCGAGGGCGACCTCGAAGGCGTATTGCTCGCCGGGTCCGGGCCGGGTGAGCGGGATCAGGCTGCGGTAGTGGTCGGCAAGGTCCGGCTGGCGTTGGTGGATGTCCGCAAAGCGGGCCACCGGGGTTTGCAGCGTGGCTTGTTCGGCGATGAGTTCGTCGATGAGCGTGCGGATTTCCGGTGCGGGTTTGCGGCCGGGATCGGCGCGGGGCAAGGCGGGCAGGCGCTGGAGGGTGGCGGGCACTCGGAGTGAAATGCGGGTGGCAATTGCGGAGGATCAGGAACCCACCCTCATGCCGGCGATGGCTTGCATGACCGTCTTCGACCACGCGGCGTAGGGTTCGTCGAAATCGACATCGCATTCGACCAGCGGGTTGAGCCGGGTGGCGCCGAGTTCGGCGAGGCGGCGGTCGAAATCGCGTCCGCATTGGCAGAAGCCGGTGTAGTTCGAGTCGCCGAGCGCGAGGACGGAATACTTCACAGCGGTCATCGATGGCGCGTCTTCCGCAAGCAATGCCCGGTGGAGGGCGGCGGCATTGTCAGGCGCTTCGCCATCGCCGTAGGTTGAGGTGATGATCAGCAGCAGCTCGCTGTCGCTGAGTTCGGCGGGGCTGCTTGCGGCCATGTCCTTGAGCGTCGGTTTGTGACCTACGGCCGCGAGCGTCTTGGCAAGTTTCTTGCCGAGGGCTTCGGAGTTTCCGGTTTGGGACCCCCAGAGGATGGTGACGGGTGAGCCGCCGGCGGGTTCCGCCGCGGGGACGGATGCGCCCGGTGTGGTGGGGGCAAGCGCTTGGTTGATGCCGTCGAGGAAGCCTTTGAGCCAGATGCGTTGGGCTCCGGTGAAGGGTGCGTTGCGCGGAACGGTGAGGGGCATGGCGGGTCTCAGGCGGCGTGGGTTTGTGTCAGTTCGCACAGGGCGGCGAGGTCCTCGCTGCGGTGGCGGCGGGTGAAGTCGGCGAAGGATTCGTTGTCGATGCGTTCGCGCAGGTAGGCGACGAGCAGCTGGCCGATGAGCTCCGGCACCTGATCCGCATCGATCGACTTCCACACCTCCTTGGCGATCGCCTGGGTGTCGTCGACTCCTCCGCCGAGGACGATGTTGAATCCGTCGACCGACTCGCCGGCCGCGTTTTTCACGCGGGTTCCCATCAGTCCGATGTCACCGATGTAATGTTGGGCGCAGGAGTTCGCGCAGCCGGTGAGGTGGATGTTGATCGCCTGGTCGAGGATCATCTGGTTCGACAAGTGGCGGCCGAGTGCGATCGCGTGGCCCTTGGTGTCGGCGGCGGCGAACTTGCAGCCGCGGCTGCCGGTGCAGGCGATCAGCCCGCCGGTGATCGTGTGGTTGCGGTGGTCGAGTCCGGCGGCGTGGATGGTGGTGATCGCGTCCTGCAGTTGCGTTTCCGGAATGCCGGGGATGATCAGGTTTTGCCACACGGTGAGACGGATTTCGCCGCGGCCGAACTGGTCGGCGACATCGGCGAGCGCAAGCATTTGGCTCACCGACATGCGGCCGACAGGGGTGAGCACGCCGATCGAGTGTTTGCCGTCGGACTGCGGATGGATGCCGAGGTGGCCGTGCTTGGTTTTCGGCAAGGATGGCTCGCAGGCATCCAGCGGGAGGCGGCGCAGCGGGAAGGTGAGTTTGGCCTCGGTGGCTTCGAGGGTTTTGGGAATCCCCCAATCGTCGACCAGATACTTGAGGCGCGCCTTCTTGCGGTTCGTGCGGTCGCCGTGTTCGATGAAGACGCGGATCAGGGCCGCCGCTACCGGCACCGTTTCCTCCGGGGTCAGCAGGACGCCGCTGTCGGTGGCGAACTGCTGGTGGCCGGTGATGCCGCAGAGCTGCATGCGGAAGTAGACGCCGGGTGCGATGCCCTGGGGGTTCTCGCCCACGCGCACGGCGTAGAATCCGATGTCGTTGGTGTCGGCGCACACCGAGACCCGTCCGCCCGAGTCATAGGCGATGTTGAATTTCCGCGGCAGGCCGTAGAGGTCGCGGTTTTTCAGGATGTAGTGGTGCATCGCGCGGGCGTAGGGCATCACGTCGATGAGTTCGTCGGGGTCGAAGCCGCTGGTCGGGGTGGCGGTGATGTTGCGGATGTTGTCGGCGCCCGCTCCCTGTGACGTGAGTCCGAGTTCCGTGAGTTTCATCAGGATCTGCGGGCAGTGTTCCGGTTGGATTTCGCGGATCTGGAGGTTGGCGCGGGTCGTGAGGTCGGCGTGGCCGGGACCCCAGTCCTGGGCGATTTCGGCGAGTCCGCGGAACT
>CBFGOB010000329.1:0-3502 GCA_965650215.1 uncultured bacterium
GTTTTTATGAGGCCATCGTGACCGACCGCTCCGGTGGCATTTTCGGATCGGGGAAAATCACCTGCCGGTGGTTCAACATGAGCTTCATCCACAAGCTCGTCGCCGCCGGTCAGGACGTGGTTCTTTACGGCAAGGTCAAGGAGGCCAAGGGGCGCCTGATCATCGACCAACCGGAGTTCGAAGTGTTGCGCGACGACGCAGCCGATGAGGTCCAATCGATCCATCTCGACCAGATTGTCCCGGTCTACCGCAACATCTCCGGCATTCCGCAGAGGCGTTTGAGGGAAATCCTGCACCGTCTGCTGGCCTCGGTCGATGCGGAGTCCTTGCGCAGATCCTCCGACATCGAACATCCTGTGCCGCGGCTTGAAGCGCTGCGTCAGGCGCATTTTCCGGAATCGATGGAAGCCGCGCAGGCTGCCCGGCGCCGCTTTGCGTTGGAGGAGTTTTTCGCCATTCAGCTCAACGTGCACTGGCGGCGCAGCCGCAATCAGGCCCGCACCGGCAGGGTTCTCGGCACGAAGACCGGATTGCTGAAGGCGTTTTACCACAGCCTGCCCTTCGATTTGACCGCGGCCCAAAAGCGCTCGATCCGTGAGATCATCGCGGACATGCGCCGCGGGCGTCCGATGAACCGTCTGCTGCAGGGTGATGTGGGGGCCGGCAAAACCTTCGTGGCGATGGCGGCGATGCTGCTGGCCATCGATTCGGGCTGTCAGGCGGCACTGATGGCCCCCACCCAGATTCTTGCGGAGCAGCACTTCCTGACCTTCAGGCGTTGGCTCGCACCGTTGGGGGTCCGCATCATCCTGCGCACCGGATCGCGCAGCGAAAGCAGCCATCTCGAACTTGATGGGGTGGCGCAAATGGTGATCGGAACGCATGCGCTGCTTCACGACGACAGCCTGTATGCCGACCTCGGCTTGATCGTCATTGACGAGCAGCACAAGTTCGGGGTTGCGCAAAGAGCGTCGTTGGTTGGCAAAGGGATGGTTCCGGACTTGCTGGTGATGACGGCAACGCCGATTCCGCGGACGCTTACGATGACCCTTTACGGCGACCTCGACGTGTCCCTGCTCGATGAAAAGCCTGCGGGGAGGGGCAGGATTGTGACGGGTGTCCGGGTGAAGCCGAAACAGGCGGATGTCACGCGCTTTGTCAAACAACAGCTGGAGGAAGGCCGGCAGGCGTATCTGGTTTACCCCTTGGTTGAGGAAAGTGATGCGCTGAAGGTGGAGTCCGCCACCGAGGCCTATGAAAAATGGTGCAAGCGGCTGTCGGGCCATCGGGTCGGATTGATTCACGGCAAGATGAAGCCGGACGAGAAGGAGGAGGTGATGAACCGCTTCCGTGACGGATCGATCCACGCGCTGGTGTCCACCACCGTCATCGAAGTCGGAGTGGATGTGCCGAACGCGAGCGTGATGATTCTCCATCATGCGGAACGTTTCGGCCTGGCGCAGCTCCACCAGCTGCGTGGGCGGATCGGTCGGGGTGAGCACAAGAGCTACTGTGTGTTGCTCACCGACGGCAAGGCCCCCGAGGCGCTCGAAAAACTCAAGGTGTTGGAAGACAGTTCCGACGGCTTTGTGATCGCCGAGGAAGACCTGCGTTTGCGTGGTCCCGGCAACGTGCTGGGAACCGCGCAGAGCGGTCTGGCGGACATCCGTTTTGCGGATTTCCTCGCCGACACCGCGCTCTTGAAGGAGGCTGCGGAACTGGCTGCCCGGGTTCTCGCGCGCGACCCGGATCTAAGCGGTGATCACCGGGACCTCCAATCGCTGATCCAGGATCCGCTACCGGATTCCGGATTGACAGGTGGCGCCTGATTCAGTGGCTGACAATCTGATAGATCTGCCCGGTCATGCACACGACGTAGAGTTCCCCTTGGTTGTCTTCGGCGAACGAAGCGATGAGGTTGTAGGAACCGCCCGCAGGCTGCCATTCCTTGCTGTGATCCTTGAAATCGGCGGCCTTTCCGTTTTCGAAGCGGAACGACCAGATGCGCGGTTGTTGGAAATCGGCAAACACATAGCGGCCCTTGAGTTCCGGGATGGCCGATCCCCGGTAGACATAGCCGCCGGTCACAGAGAGGCCCTCCAAGGGGCCTCCGCCGTGCGCATAGACATAGACCGGCGCGACATGATCTGCGGGCGGCTCGCCACCGATCCCTTTTTTCGGGGTGGCGACGTCTCCTTCGCGCAGCCGCCATCCGTAATTCGCCCCTGCGCCACGGCCATGCGGGATGTGGTTGATTTCCTCCCAATGGTTCTGGCCGACATCACCGATCCAGAAGTCCTCGGTTTCGCGGTCGAACGAGCAGCGCCAGGGGTTGCGGACGCCATAAGCCCAGATCTCGGGCTTCGCGTCGGCCTTGCCGACGAACGGATTGTCCTTGGGGATCTGGTATCCTTTCTCGGGCTTCACATCGATGCGGAGGATTTTCCCCAGCAGGGTGTCGAGCGCCTGGCCGGCCCCCTTGGGGTCGTTGGCGGCGCCGCCGTCACCGCTACCGATGTAGAGCATGCCATCCGGGCCGAAACCGATCCAGCCGCCGTTGTGGTTGCGGTAGGGCTGATCGAATTCCAGAAGGATTTCCTCCGTCTCGGCCGGAGTGCTGAGCCCGTCCTTCGATTGGAAGCGTGAGACGCAGGTCTGGTCCCGTTTGCCGGTATAGTAGACGTAGTAACGGCCTGTGCGGTCGAAGTCGGGGGCGAAGGCCAGCCCCAAAAGCCCTTGCTCGTTGCCGGCACGGGTGACCTTGGGCTCGATGTCGAGGAAGGGTTGGTTGAGACGCTTGCCGTTTTTCAAGTCGAGGATCCAGACCTTGCCGGCCTGCTCCATGACCCAGAGCTTGCCGTCGCTGCGCTCCGGCATGCCAGCCCAGACCGGGCGTTCGAAGCCGGAGCCGACGGTTTGGAGCCGGACGGCGGACAGGCTGCAGGCACAGGAGGCGAGCAGGGCCAGTGCGGAGAGGGCGTGGGGATGCATGTCCCGAAATTAGCTGCGGGATCGCGCTGCGCAAGCAGCAGCTTGGGCAAAAACGAGGCGATTCTTGCCATGTCCCGGCGGATGGCTATGGTCACCCCGACTCCTTGTGACACCGTTCCTCAGAAAACTACTCGGCATGAATTGGGTGCTCGTCTTCGTGATGTACGGGCTCCTGATCTTCGGCGTTTTCATGATCGAAAGTGCGGCGAGGCATCTCGCGGTGACGCCTGATGTGCTCGAAGCTTACGGCAGCCCGGGTTCATATTACGCGGCAATGCAGAAACGCTGGATCCTGCTCGGCAGCCTCGCCTACTTCGGCGCGGCACTCGTCGATTATCGCTGGATCCGCTGGCTCGGGATTCCATTTTACGCAGCAAGCATGGTTCTGATGGTCATGGCGATGCAGCAGGATGATTCGGTGCACCGGCTCAATCTTTTCGGCCTGAGTTTCCAGCCCGCCCAGTTGGGCATCGCGTCGGGCATCCTTCTGATCGCATGGCTGATCCAGGAC
>CBFGOB010000330.1:0-3489 GCA_965650215.1 uncultured bacterium
AACTCTCCCCTCTTGCGACGTCCTCCCAACTCCCCCCACTCCGGAGTGGCGCTCTGTGCGCGCCATGGTGCGGGTTGGCGGCTTCCCAGCCGCCATTTCTCCAAATCGGTCAGCCCCAACTCGCCACGCAAAACTCACGATCCATGCTTTGATCGCAGACTGTCGAAGCACGACCTTCTGACTCTTCTCCGGCATCTATCTCCCTCAATTTCCCCCCGTGCCCTCTTTCCCCACGATTTTATTCTCTCTCCGCACGTTTCCTGCTTTGATCCCCGTCTGATGACCCGCGAACACCAACGGCTGGCCGAAGACAAGGCCGGAGAGAAGAACTGGCGGCGCTGGGGGCCCTTCCTCAGCGAACGCCAGTGGGGCACGGTGCGCGAGGACGACTCGGACCACGGCCACAGCTGGTCGACTTTTCCCCACGACCACGCCCGGCGGCGGGCCTACCGCTGGGGGGAGGACGGTCTCCAAGGCTGGTCGGACCGCCAATGCCGGCTCTGCTTCGCCCCGGCCCTCTGGAACGGCAGGGACCCGATCCTCAAGGAACGCCTCTTCGGCCTCGGCGGTCACGAAGGCAACCACGGCGAAGACGTCAAGGAATGCTACTACTACCTCGATTCCACCCCCACCCACAGCTACACCAAGGCGCTCTACAAGTACCCCCACGCGGAGTTCCCCTACGCCGAACTGCTCGAAAAAAACAAACACCGCAGCCGCGAGGAGCCCGAACTCGAACTCGCCGATACCGGGATCTTCAACCACGGACGCTATTTCGACGTCCTCCAGGAAGTCGCCAAGCGCTCGCCCAACGACCTGCTGTGGCGCATCACCGTCACCAACCGTGCCGCCGTCGCGGCCGCGATCCACGTGCTTCCCACCCTCTGGTTCCGCAACGTCTGGGGCTGGAACAACCATCCGGAATTCCCCGTCGAAAAACCCCAGATCCGCGGCCACGGCAGCCACCTCGTCGCCCACCACGAAACCCTCGACGACTACTACTTCATCGTCGAGCCGCCCCCCGGCAAAACCCTCCAATGGCTGTTCACGGAAAACGACAGCAACGAAGCCGGCCTCGGCGGAAAACACAACCGCACGCCATGCACCAAGGACGCCTTCCACCGCCACCTGATCGGCCGCGAAAAGGACGCGGTGAACCCGCTGCCCGAAGGCACCAAGGCCGCCGCCCACCTGGCCTTCATCATCCCTCCCGGCGGCTCGGTCACGATCCGCTGCCGCCTCCACGCGAAACACGAGTCGAACGGCCTGATGGGCTTTGATCACTTCGACGAAACCTTCGCCGCCTGCATCCGCGAATCGGACGAGTTCTATCAGGACATCATCCCCGAAGGCATCAGCGACAACGAACGCATGATCTGCCGCCAGGGCTACGCCGGCCTGCTGTGGTCGAAACAGTTCTACCACTATGTCGTCGGCGACTGGTTGAAATCCGGCGCCCACCAGCCGCCGTCGAAATCCCGCCTGCGCGGCCGCAACCACGATTGGTCGCACTTCCATGCCCGCGACATCCTCTCGATGCCCGACAAGTGGGAATACCCGTGGTTTGCCGCATGGGACACGGCCTTCCACATGATCCCCTTCGCGCGCATCGACCCCGACTTCGCGAAGCACCAGCTGCTGCTCCTGCTGCGCGAATGGTACATGCACCCGAACGGCCAGCTCCCGGCCTACGAATGGAACTTCTCCGACGTCAACCCGCCGGTGCATGCCTGGGCGGTGTGGCGCGTCTACAAGATCGCCGACCCCAAGGGCCAACGCGACCTGCTCTTCCTCGAGCGCGCGTTCCAGAAGCTGCTGCTCAACTTCACCTGGTGGGTCAACCGCAAGGACGTCGAAGGCCGCCACGTCTTCGGCGGCGGTTTCCTCGGACTCGACAACATCGGGGTCTTCGACCGCTCGCAATCCCTGCCGGGCGGCGGCCACCTCCATCAGGCCGACGGCACGGCGTGGATGGCCTCCTACTGCCAGGTGATGCTGGTCATGGCCCTCGAACTGGCCCTCGAAAAACCAGCCTACGAAGACATCGCCTCGAAGTTCTTCGAACACTTCGTCAACATCTGCGACGCGATCAACTCACTGGGCGGCACCGGCCTCTGGGATCAGGAGGACGGTTTCTACTACGACCAGCTGATCATCAACCACAACCATCCGATCCCCCTCCGGATCCGCTCGCTGGTCGGCCTGCTGCCGCTGTGCGCGGTGACGGTGCTCAAGCAGGAAACCATCGACGCGCTGCCCGGCTTCCGCAAGCGCATGGACTGGTTCCTGGTCAACCGCCCCGACCTGCTCAAATACATCACCGTGCGCCGCATCGAGAAGGACAAGAAATCCGGCCGCTGCCTGCTCGCCATCCCCTCGGCCGAACGCCTGCGCGAATGCCTCGCCTACATGCTCGACCCCAAGGAGTTCCTCTCGGAATTCGGCATCCGCTCGCTCAGCAAGGCCCACGCGACGAAACCCTTCGTCTTCGAGCACCACGGCATGCGCAACGAGGTCCGCTACTCGCCCGGCGAAGCGACCACCGACATGTTCGGCGGCAACTCGAACTGGCGCGGACCGATCTGGTTTCCCACCAACTTCCTCATCATCGAGGCCCTCGAACGCTACGCGCATTTCTACGGCAGCGATTTCAAAGTCGAATACCCGACCGGCTCGGGGCATCTCGCGACACTCGATGAAATCACTCTCGATCTCTGCAACCGCCTGATCAATCTGCTCATGCCCGATGCCAACGGCTACCGGCCCTGCTTCGGCGATGCCCGCCGCTACACCGACTGCGAGGACTGGCAGAACCTCCTGCTGTTCCACGAATACTTCCACGCCGAAACCGGCGAAGGCCTGGGAGCCGCACACCAAACCGGTTGGACCTCCCTCATCGTGCGCCTCGTCCGACAACGCCTCGACAAAAAGGAATCGGTGAAGCCGGATCGCTAACCGAAACTCAGGATCCGGTCACCCGCGAGACATACTTCGCCGCCGCGTCACGGATCACTGCGGCCACATCCGCCTCGGGTTTTGCAAACGGCGGCACAAACCACGGGTAGGACCCCAGCAGGTCGGTGACCACCGCCACCTCGCCGTCACAGGTGTCCTCACCACAGCCAATCCCGATCGTCGGCACCGGCAGCTTTTCGGAAATCATGCGCGCGGTGGCAGGCACCACCGACTCCAGCACGATCGCCGACACACCGGCATCGACCAGCGCATGGGCACCCTCCAGAATCGCCTCCGCCTGCTCGGGTGTCTTGCCCTTCTTGCGATACCCGCCCTCCTCCAGCACCCGCTGCGGCAGCATGCCGAGATGCCCGATCACCGGAATCCCCGCCCCGACGATCGCACGGACCTTCGCCGCCTGGCGGATCCCACCCTCCAGCTTGACCCCGTCGGCCCCGGCCGCCACGAGCCTGCGGGCGGTCTCGACGGCCTGCACGGGATCCTCGTAGCTGTGGATCGGCATGTCACCGAGCA
>CBFGOB010000331.1:0-3488 GCA_965650215.1 uncultured bacterium
AGCACCGAGTTGACCGGCGTGTGGACCGGTGCCTCGAGCGGCAGGCGGCGGATCAGGCGCTTGCCGAGCACCGAGAGGTAGAGCGAGCGCGGGTCCTCGAGATCCGGGCGGTTCTGGAGGTAGCGGGGGTTCTTTGTCGGCTTGCCACCCACCAGTCGGGGCTGGTGCGAACTGATCACGTAGTCGGGGCTCTTTGCCTTCACGAAGTCGGTGAGCATGTTCTGCATCGGTTTGGTGAACTGGCCGAAGCGGATCGAGTCCCTGACCATGTCCTCCGCCTGCTTGCGGCTGAGCGGCTCGTAGTTCGAGAAGAACAAACCGGCCTTGCTGAAATCGCTTTCGGTTTTCTTGTCGTAGCCGCGGTGGATCGCGTCGTCGGGACGCTGGAACAGCCGGTATTCGCAGTTCTTGACGAATTTCAGCGAGGGGTTCTTCAGCTCCGGATGGATGCCTTCGATGGCGTCGCTGGGTACGACCAGCGAGGCGCTGATGTCATCCTCGGTCTGGATTTTTTTCGCGGGTGCGAAGTCCTTGCGCACGCTGAAGGTGCGCCAGGTGCCTTCTTCGCTGAAGCCGACCCGCAGGTATTGGGCCATGACCCGCTGTCTGCGGTAGATCAGTTGGCGCCCGTACTGGCCGTTGATGAGGTCGACGCTGAAGCGGTCGCGCCAGTTATCGCCCCAGTCTTCCTTGTAATAGCGTTTGATGAGCAGGACGAGGTCCTTGACCGAGCTGGGGATGGAGGCGACCCATTCGTTGTATTCGGGAGTGAATTGCGGGCTGGGGGTCAGCAGACGGATCACCGAGCCGAGCGAACGCTTGCGGCTCAGCAGCGGGCGGCTCGGCTTGTTTGGATCCGGAGGCTCCGGGTAGCGGTCCTCGAAGTTGTGCTTGATGACCGCCTCGGCGGCATCGAGGTCGGCATTGAGTTCGCGCACCAGCAGCGGGGCGGTGATCATCGCGTCGGAGATCGACTTCGAGATTTCCGATTTGCCACCGCCGGAAACGGTGCAGGGCTTGTGGCAGAAGGTGCCTTCGGCGGTGGTGCCGATCAGGCGCCAGCGCAGCCCTTCGGAGGGCTTGACCATTTCCACCTTGTAGCCGGATGGCAGCACGTAGGTGATTCCGGGCTGCAGTGGGATCGATTGCGGGCCGTCGTTGTTGTGCCAGCTGACGCTTTGGCTGCTGAGGTCGATTTTGACGTCCTCAGGCACGTAGTAGATGTCGCGGAACTGCTTGTCGATGCCGTAACCCTCGGCCTGGAGGTCGAAGAGTTTGGCGTAGCGCGAAATCAGGCCGCCGAAGCGGTGGTTGACCGGGCGGTTGAAGTCGCTGAGCGAGAAGTCTTCGCCGAGGTCGAAGCTGGGGAAGGCGATCGCACCGCCGGCGTGTTCTTCTTCGGCGTTGCCCATGAGGTTGGCGGCATAGCTGATCTGGGTTTTGACCTCTTTTTTGCAGTAGCCGTAGTAGTTGTCGGCGATGAGGGTGACGATGACCCCGCGCTTGTCGCGGCAGGTGATCTTGAAGGCACCGCCGTCGTTGTAGAATTCGCCGGGGTCGCTCCAGCACATGCCGTCGCGGATCTGGCGCTCGGTGGCGTCGTTGATGTGGGGCAGGCCGAGTTCCTTTTTGGTCGCCATCGTCAGGTGCGGAGCGAGGATGACGCAGCCGCTGTGACCGGACCAGTGTTCGACGTCGAGGCGGGCGTCATTGTCGGGAAGGTAGGGGTCGCCCGCATTGCCGAAGATGCTCTCCACGAAATCGAGGTTGCTGACCAGGTTGCCGGGCGCGAAGAAGCGCACTTCCATGGTTTTTTCGGGTGAGACGCCCGGGACCTCGGGTGCAACGACCGGACGCAGCAGGTGGGAGACGAAGGTGCGCGCCGGTCGTGGGGAAGTACCGGTAAAGGGCACGGTGAGGATGTCCTGCGGCGGGTTGAGGGCCAGTTTGAGCAGGCGCGCGAAGGTGAGCTTGGGCACCGCCTTTTTGTCGGCGGGAATCGGCAGGCCGCCTTCGGTGACGTGGAAGACCCCTTCGGTGGTGCGGCGGTCGCTGGCGGGGTTGTGGCAGACACCCTGATGGACGCGGTAGGAGCTCAGGATCGAGGATTTGAATTCGTCCTGATCCGGCGGCATCGAGAGCATGCGAGCGATGCCGTGGCGTTCCATGATCAGGGTGTTGACCGGAAGGAGCGGGAATCCGTTGGGGAAGGTCTGGCTGATGATTTCCTCGCCCAGGTAATCGCGCAGGAAATGGTCGAAGGTGGCATCCACCGGGCAGAGGTAATCGGAGAGAAGGCGGGTTTTCTCCTGGAAATTTGCGATCAGCGCGCGGCCGAGGCTGAGGAAGGGATGATCCTCCTCGTCGCCGACGACATCGAAGCCGCGGGCTGCCAGTTTGAGATTCACGAATTCACGCAGGCGGTTTTCTTCTTCGGCGGAGGCAAGGACCGGGCCGCTCTGGGTGAAACCGATTTTGTCTTTGAGGTTGGAGTGGGGCATGGTTCGCGTTCGGGATGGATGGAAGGATGGAGACGGGATCCGGGTAGGGCCAGCGGAAATCGAGATTCTTGTCTTAAGCTTGATCGGTGGAATCGAGCGAATCAAAATAGGCGCATGAATTTTGGGATAATCGGCGCAGGAAACATTGCAAGGGTTCACGCGCAGGCGATTGCGGCGATGCCGGGTTGCCGACTGCATTCGGTATGCGCGCGGAACGCTGGAAGCGCGCGTGGCTTGGCGGAGACATACGGTGCGCTTGCATACGTGGATCTGGAGGCGTTTTTGTCGGATCCCGATCTTGAAATCGTGACGGTTTGCACGCCGTCCGGAGCACATGGCGCGCCAGCCGTGGCGGCATTGCGCGCCGGCAAGCACGTTTTGGTCGAAAAACCTCTCGAGATCACCACCCGCAGGATCGACGAGATGATGGAAGTTGCCGCCAGCGCCGGCAAAACCTTGTCCTGTGTCCTCAACCGCCGATTCCATCCGGCCATGGATGCCTTCAGGGCTGCGGTTGATGGCGGACGCTTCGGCCAGCTCACCTCCGCCTCCTGTTATGTGAAGTGGTATCGCGATCAGGCGTATTACGACTCTGCCGCGTGGCGCGGGACCTGGGCCATGGATGGCGGCGGGGTGCTGATGAACCAGGCGATTCACGCGATCGACTCGCTGATCCTTCTCGCGGGGCCGGTGCGTTCGGTCCGCGGCGCCGCCTGCGGACGTCTTGCGCACGTCGGCATCGAGGTGGAGGACACGGGCCTGGCGATCATCGAATTCGCCAGCGGTGCCTGTGGTGTGATTGAGGCATCGACATGCGCGTGGTCGCAGGGTGGCCATCCCGCGCGCATCCAGTTGAGCGGCACCGGTGGCTCGGCGTTTCTTGCAGACGAGAGTTTCGAAGTGTGGGAATTTGCCGATCCCGCCCCGGAGGACGAAGGGATCCGGCGTTCGCTGATGCAAGGTCACGCGGGTGGCTTGGGAGCCAAG
>CBFGOB010000332.1:0-3487 GCA_965650215.1 uncultured bacterium
GCTGTTGAAGCGGATCATCTGCGCCAGGGCTTCGTTGCGCACGCCCTTCTCGTACAGCTTGACCCCGGCCAGCAGCATGCCTCCGGCATACACGTCGCCGACATCGATGATCAGCCCCGGGGTGGCGGCGCCGATGTCGATATGGTGGGCGGTGTTGCCGGAGAAACCGACCAACTCGCCCTGGTAGAAGATCGGAATGATGATCGCCAGGTCGGGGGTGTGGCTGGAGCCGTAATACGGGTGGTTGTGCACCACCACGTCGCCTTCGTGCCACTCGCCGCCCTGCAGGGTCTGCGCGATCCCGCGCAGGTAGGCCGGGATCGAGCCGATATGCATCGGCGTCGACTCCGACTCGCAGATCGTCTGGAAATTGATATCGAACAGGCCGGCGCCGAGATCCTGCGACTCGCGGATGATCGAGGAGAACGACATCCGGTACAGGACGTGGCCCATCTCCTCGGCAATGGTCTTCAGGGCGCCGTTGATGACCTGCAGGGTGATCGCATCGACTTTGTTGTTGCTCATGTGACGAAGCTCCTGAATTACTTCCGGGAAATGATGAGGTTGCCGTGGGGGGTGACCTCGGCAGTCCAGCCGGGCGGCACCAGGGAGGTCGAGTCGTGCTGCATGAGCAGGGCCGGGCCCTCGATGTACTGGCCGGCACGCAGGCGGCTGCGCTCGTAGCGCGGGGTCAGCAGGCGCTGGCCGTCGTCGAACACCGTCTCGCGCTCGTAGAGGAAGGCCGCGCTGCTGTCGCCTTCGCCGCTTTCCTCGAGCGGCCGCCAGTCCAGCTTGCGCGAGGCGGCATTGCCGATGAGGCGCAGGGTGACCAGCTCGACCACGGCATCGGGGAAGCAGTAGCCGTAGTCCTTCTCGTGCTGGCGATGGAACTCGTCGATGACCTGGCGGAGCGTCTGCTCGTCGACCGCACCGGCCGGAATGACCGCCCGCAGCTCGAAGCCCTGGCCGTAGTAGCGGCATTCCGCCAGGCGCGTGATGCGCATGTCCTCGGCGGCGACACCATCGTTGCGCAGCTGCTCGCGGATATCCCGCTCCAGATCTTCGAGATGGCCCTGCAGGCGTCGCAGGCCGGCGCTGTCGAGGGTGTTGAGGTCGCACAGCTGCGAACGCGTCGCCTCGTACTGCAGGTCGGTGGTCAGCAGACCCGCAGCGGCAGTGATGCCGGGGGCCGGCGGAACCAGCACCGCCCTGGCGTTGACCTCATCGGCCAGCGCCGGGCCGTGCACGGGGCCCGCGCCACCGAACGGCATCAGCACGAAGTCGCGCGGATCGACGCCGCGGGCCACCGAACTGGAGCGGATGGCCAGCGCCATGTTGTTGTTGACGATGCGCAGGATACCGAGCGCCGCCTGCTCGACCGTCAGGCCGAGCGGATCGGCGATCTTCTCGCGGATGGCCTTGATCGAAAGCGCGGGGTCGACCTTCAGGTCGCCGCCGAGCATCTGGTCGGGATCGAGGCGGCCCAGCACGATGTTGGCGTCGGTCACCGTCGGCTCGCTGCCGCCGCGGTTGTAGCAGGCAGGACCGGGGTTGGAGCCCGCCGAACGCGGCCCGACCTGGAAGCCACCGGCCTCGTCGATGAAGGCCACCGAGCCGCCGCCGGCGCCGATGGTGATCAGGTCGATCATCGGCACCATCACCGGATGCCCGGAGACGTAGGAATCCCGCGGGTTCATGATCTTGATGTCGCCATCCACCAGAGTGGAGATGTCCGCGGAAGTGCCGCCGATGTCCACCGTGATGATGTTCTTCTCGCCATCCAGGCTGGCGAAGTAGTGCCCGCCCATGACTCCGCCGGCGGGGCCGGACATGAGGATGTTGACCGGGCGCTCGCAGCAGCTCTCGACGGTGGCCACCCCGCCGTTGGACTGCATGATGCGCAGGTCGGCATGGATGCCGTTTTCGCGCAGCTGCCGGGAAAGGTGGGTCAGGTAGTGGGAGGTGCGCGGGCCGACGTAGGCGTTCATCGCCGTGGTCGAGAAGCGCTCGTACTCGCGCATGACGTCGACCACTTCGCTGGAACAGCAGACGAAGGCGTCAGGCATGACTTCCTGGACGATCGCCTTGGCGCGCTGCTCGTGCTCGCGGTTGAGGAAGGAGTACAGGAATCCGATGATCACCGCCTGCACCCCGCGCGCCTTCAGGGTTTCCGCGGCGTGGCGGACTTCCTGGTCGTCCAGCGGCGTTTCGACCTTGCCGTGCGGCGGCAGCACCCGCTCGTTGATCGGGATGCGGTTGCGCCGCCGGACCAGCGGCTCGGACTGCCAGGGCACATCGAAATGCAGGGAAAAGTTGTAGGGCCGCTTGTGCCGGCCGATGTGCAGGATGTCGCGGAAGCCCTTGGTGGTGAGCATGCCCACCTCGGCGCCGTTGTGCTCGATCGAGATGTTGGTGGCGACCGTGGTGCCGTGGACGATCAGGTCGACCTCGTTCTTGCTCAGGCCGGCCTTGTCGCACAGCTCGAGAATCCCGCGCATCACGGCAATCGATTGATCCTCGAGAGTGGTCGGCACCTTGTGCCGGAATATTCCCCGCCCGATCGAGTCGCTTTCCGTAGACTCGAGAATAAGGTCGGTATTGGTACCGCCGACATCCACACCTATGCGCGCCATATTGTTTTCTCCTCCAGCAAGACATGGGAGATGGCCGACAAGCAACCACTCCGGTAGTTTCTTACTTCGACTACATCAACCAGGAATTCGAACCGATGTCTTTCCATCGCATAGCGATGGGCGTGCAACTCGACCAACCGAGCGCTTTATTTTTCCATCGATAAACAGATACGGAACCACCGAAACTTGCTTACTCCGGGATCCCAGACAAAAAAGCCAATACCGAGCAACATGCGTGCCAACAAGCCAGTCAACTTGCGAGAGCAATATATCGCAGGAAAAAATCCCTGGGGACGCCGACTGGGCGCTGACCGAAACCGCATAAGGCAGGAAGAAGGTATTCCCAACACGACATCACCCTTATTGTTTATTATTTGAAATGATGTGAAGCATTGAAAATCAGCTATTCGCTGGATCTCACTATATGCCCAGCACTCTGTCGCTTCCAGTGCATTTTTCTGCCCAATTATTGCCACCACACGCAATAATTTCTGCCCCAAAATGCAGCAAAAACAAGCACATGAACATAATTGACGCACCACATTGACGCCAACGATCAACAACCACACCCCACAAAACCAGCCTTGCCCGCCCGATGCCCCCTGTGCCCCGCCAGAAAAAATCACCGCCTCCGCCCCGGTCATGCAGGCGAGACTTTCCGAAATCTGACGCGCCACCTGACAGAATTTCCCAAATACCTAAACCGCCACCTTGATACCTGGGCCAGACATGCCTGCAAGACACGGCTAATGCCCCAGAGACGATAGACTTTCGTGAGCGACGCGGAAGCATGTCGCCGACATGCCATTTGCTCTCGAGCACGTCCACGTAAAGTTAAGCGATAGCAGCATGTT
>CBFGOB010000333.1:0-3487 GCA_965650215.1 uncultured bacterium
GAGTTGATCTCCCGTGCGCCCTACAAATGGGAGATCCCATGAGCGGGGCGGCTGCCGTTCCCGTCTCTGTTTGCGCTAATTGGTCTGAGAGTCCATCGTCCGGCAAGGCACCGGGCAAGAGGATGACCGGTGCTCATCGATCATTCATCTGCCTGAGGTGGGCTTGAAACCGGGATGGATCTTGCATTCACCGGCACCGGCCCGATCGAGCCCCTCTCGACAAATTTTGCTTTGGTGAAACTCTGGCCCTGATCCTTCTTGCCTTTCGCCATGTTGTCCACCCAGCGCATAACGCGATTCACCCATGGATGGATTTGCCATTGAATGCAGCTGACCGAAGGATGGCACCACTCGAAGGTCGGATCGTCATCGGAAATCAATGAAATGTCTCGAGGCGCGAGGATGCCCTTGTGGGCGAGATAAAGCTGGGCGGCAATCAACTCGTTCGGCCGGTCAAGAATCAACGCAGTGGGTGGGCTGACCGCAAAAAGCGCGTCCAACCGCTTCCGCAATCCCGCTGGAGTCTGCTCCCAGTCCGGGATGTTGTAGAGGCTGGTCATGATGCCATTCGCCTCCATTTCATTCAGGGATTCACGGATCAGGAGCGCGGGCATCGGTACCCTGTTGTGCTTGGGCTGCAGCAACACGATACGCTTGTGACCGAGCTCCACAAGCCGCCGGACCGCGGCCCGAAAGGCGGGAACCTTGTCCAGGCCGATGCCCGCCATCGGCAGATTGCGGAATCTTCCGAACACGGCGAAAGTCGGAACAGATTGACTGCAAAACCACTCAAGGATGTCCCGGGTTGAAGAAAAAACCACCCACGCATCGGTTTTCGTCCTGGCCGCCGAACGGGCGATCACGCTGACGTTCAAATTCATGTCCACCAGGCTTTTTTCCGCCACATGCACGTCATACCCCTTGAGACTCAGCCTGCGCTGGATTTCCACCACATAGTCGAGCTCGATATCGACATGCTCGTAAAGCAATAGCGTGACCCGGAACTTTGATCTCACGAAATTATCCGGCAGGACAATTTTACTCTGCCGCCGGTGACCTTGTGATTCAAGGAAACCCTCCCGCTCAAGTTGCTCCACCGCCGCAACGACTGTGTTGGAGCTCACACCGAACATTTTTGCCAGTTTCCGCACCCCTGGCATGGAACCACTCAAATCACCCGTGGAGATGAGGTTCCGGATGTGGACGACAAGCTGCTCCGAAACCGTAAGGGACTGAAAAGGATCCATAAGTGGTCTGTATCATTATGAGGAACAGTCGTCAAACAGTTTAGGTTTCGACAAATGCAAAAATCGAGCGATATGTTTTAAATTGTAAATACAACGTGTTTTTGAATAAATGAAAAAGACCAAGATGATCAATCTTGCCTCCAAGGGTGGCCTGAAAAACAAAGGCTTTGCGCTGGTTGTGACCGTATCGCTACTGGTTTTGCTGTCGGTCATCGCCCTTGGTTTTCTGAGCCTCTCCACCGTCACGCTGCGCAGCGGCACCCTGAACCAGGCTCAAATGGAGGCACGCGCCAATGCGAGGCTTGCCCTGCAAATCGCCATCGGCGAGCTGCAAAAGCAACTCGGCCCGGACCAACGGGTTTCCGCCAACGGAGCCATCACCTCAACCGGTTCCGTGCTCCACCCGCACTGGACCGGCGTCTGGGATTCATGGGTCGCAGGCAACCCAAGCCAAGCCCCGGTCAACGACGATTACCCGAGTGCGGCAAGCCATCACTCGACCATCGGCAGCCAGGCCACCGATTCCATGCACCCGGAATACGACGAAAAAGACAAGCACTTCCGCGCATGGCTGCTCTCACTGGACCCTCAGGAAACCGCCGACCCCAAGGCTGCTGCCACCCTCGCGCTGACAGGAGTGGCCATGCCAAGCGAGAATGAAAATGCGGTCCGCTTGGTCGGACCGGGCTCGCTCGGCCAGGCGGCACCTACCACCGATCATTTCAGCGCCCGCCTCATCAACGTGCAGGCGTCAGCATCCGCCACCAGCCCTGATGGCCGCTATGCCTGGTGGATCGGTGATCAAAGCCAAAAGGCACGCATCCTCCACGATGACTACCAGGGCGAAACCCTCGGCTCGGCAGACAAAATCTTCCGCTCCCAGGCTCCGGCATCCACCGGAACCAAAACCATCCCGGGGCTCGAGGACCTCAGCGACGCCCAGCAGGCACAACTCGAGTGGCTGCCATCCCTTCCGACCCTCGACCTGGTCCCCGGTGTCGAGGAAATCACCGACGGCGGCACCTTCCGCGCTTCCCAGAAAGGCTTCCATTCCGTCACCCCATTCTCCCGCGGCGTGCTGGCCGATGTCCGCGAAGGCGGGCTCAAGCGCGACCTCAGCGCCCTGCTCGAACGCCCGGTGAACCCCGCCGAGGTATCCAACGAGTTCATGCTCTACAAGTTCGACGTCAAGGACGCCTGGGCGAACGACACCTCGAAATACCCCACCCTGCCGAATACTCCCCAGGAATGCGTGCCGATCCAGGACCTTGCCGCGTTCTATCAGCTGTATGACGAAAGCAGGAAGGCAGGCATCAAATACAATTCTTCAGCTCTTTCCAACAGCATCCAGCTCGTCAATCCCGATTACGGCAACGCGACGACCTACACCACCCAATTTCAACGCGAATATACCGCACTTTACCGCAATCCGGTAGTCGTCAAAATCCAGTTTCTTCTCTCCATTCACGCCGAGCCGATCACGGCTATCGACCGTTCCGCGATGTGGAACACGTTCATGGTGAACCGGCACGTCCCGCTTACCGATACCCACAAGCTGCGTTTCGCGGTCACGCCGGCGGTGACGATGTGGAATCCGTACAACGTGCCCATCGTCATGGAAAGCGGCCCGGCCCGCGTCCGGCAGATCGTGGTGAAAGCGCCCCACCTGATGTTCGACATTCGCAAGCTGCGCGCGGACGGCACCACCTACCCGCATGGTGTCATTTCGCTGAATGGAATCGTAACGGGGGTGGGTAACCGATCCGAGCTGATCAAGTTGAATATCCCCGGAGTGAACTCACCCAACAATGTCCCCTTGGTTTTCAAGCCCGGCGAAGTCCGTGTGTTTTCCGCCGACTCATACGGCCCCTATTTCCTCGCCCAGTCCATCATGTATCATAGTGCCCAAAACATGAACCATGCGAAAAACCGGGTGGATGCCGTGCCCGGCTGGAACCCCAATGGCATCATGACACTGAGGAATTCCTGCAATGCATACGCCATCGGAAACAATCACAATTTATATCCCCCCATCAATGCAACAGCTTCGCCGCCCGGCCCCACGACTGCGGTCCGGAATATCTTGTATGAACCTGGGAGCGGTGGCGGGAGCGAACGCTGGTCCTGTACTATGAATGGAAACAGCTCGGACAGCTTCGTGTTTACCATTCTCTGTGAAACGCCGACCTATCCAGCAAGCTGGCCTCCCAGCGAGGGGGTCTCTCCTGACGGTGCCGGAT
>CBFGOB010000334.1:0-3459 GCA_965650215.1 uncultured bacterium
CTTCGGGCTTTCCATGGTGGATAAGGAGGGCGGCCTCATGACGGCAGGCGTGGGATTATGGATTCTGGCTCTGCTCATGCTGGCGCTGAGCGCATGGACATTCGCGGGACTGCGTCGCGATGAGAACCGACGGCGCGCGTTGGCGCTCGCCGGATTCCGGGGCGCGGCGGCGCTTGTCCTTGCCGTGATTTTGGTCCAACCGCAGTGCCGGCGGCGCGAGTTGGTGGCGGAGCGGCCCGTGGTCGGCGTGTTGATTGATGCCTCGCAGAGCATGAATGACGGGCCGTTGCCGGCCACACGCGCGCGGGTGGTCCGCGAGTGGCTCGATTCCGGGGCTTTCCGGGAGGCTCAGGAATCCTGCGAACTGCGGTATTTTTCCTTCGACCGCAATTTGACCGAAACCATGCCGGGCGGGATCGCGTTCGACGGCACAGGGTCGGAGATCAATGAAGCGCTCGCCTCATGGTCGCGGCGCTGGAGGCGCGAGGGTGCTGCGGGGGTGGTTCTGTTGTCCGATGGCCTGGATACCGGGGGCGCACCGCCTGTCCGCCTGGATGTCCCGTGCTGGGTGCTGGAGGTGGAACCGCCGGCCGCCACCGTCACGGCGGCCCCGCGCGTCACCGTGTGGCAGGTCGAGCCACCGCGACGGGCGATGGCGGGAGCGGAGACCAGCGTGCGGGTGGTCCTGCAGGGGTGGGGGCTCGAGGGGCGGGAGGTGCCGGTCGAGCTGTGGAGTGATGGTGGCAAGTTGCTGGAAAAGCGGGTGCGGTTTGCGAGCCATGGCGACGTGGTCGAGGTGATGTTGCCGCTCAAGCCCGAGCGCCCCGGGACCTACGCGTATGAGTTGCGTGTGGCGGATGCGGCGGCGGATGCGGCGGCGAAATCCCAGCCCTTCGTGCTCGCGGTGCGGCAGGAGGGACGCAGTGTGTTGCTGCTGGCCAACGCGCTTGGGTTTGAAGGGAAATTTTTGCGCCGTGCGCTTACGACCGACCGCAACGTGCGGCTCGACAGTTTTGTGCGCTGGCAGGACGGCCGTTGGGCGACTCTCGGCGATGCCGGTGGTGCGGGCAACCATACGCTCGATCTCAATGCGGGCTCGCTCTCCACCCGTTCCGCGGTCGTGCTGGCGGATGTGGCCACTGATGCGCTCAACCCGTCGCAGTGGCAGGCGCTCGCTGATTTTGCCGACAAGGGCGGTGGCCTGATCGTTCTGGGTGGGCCAAATCTACTAGGATCGTCCGACTCGGGATCCTGCCTCGGAGGCGTCCTGCCGGTACCTGCTCCCGCGCCGCACCGCGACGGCCGCTTTGGCGTGAAGCTCACGGACGCGGGCCTGCGTCATCCGGTGTTCGGGCCTTTGTTCGAGTCGGTGAAGGATTTCCCCGCGTTGCAGGGTGCCAATCTCGCCACGGGCGTGGCAGGCAACGCGCAGGTGCTGATGGAGTCCGTCGCGGATGGTCAGGCGCGTCCTCTGGTCGTGGTGAAATCCCATGGCGCTGGCCGCGTGGCTGTGATTTTGAGTGACACGCTGTGGCGTTGGCGTGTGGGAGCACCGGGATGGAGTGGTCGGCTTTCCCCTTACGACACGTTTTGGGCGCAGATGCTGGATTGGCTCGCTCCCGATCAGGAGGGCTTGCAGAGTGTTGGACGCATCGAACTCACCACAGACCGTCCGTTTTACCGGCAAGGTGACAAGGCGGGCATCCATGCCGAGTGGATTGGCAAAGGGCCGGCTCCGTTTGATCAGGCGCAGGCCACGCTGAAGTCTCCCAACGGGGAAACACGCCGGATTGTCATGCAGCCTGCCGTTTGGAAGAACCCGGATGGCCGACAGGTGACTGGATTCCGCGCGGAGGTGGGTGCGGAGGTCACCGGTATCCATCAGGTCGACATGCGGGCCTCATGGGACGGCGGTGAGGCCGAGGCGGCGCTGGGTTTTGCAGTGGCGTCATCTCCTGATGAGCGCCGCGGTGAGGCGCCTGATGCGGGTTTTCTCAAGGAGATCGCGGCCCAGAGTGGCGGGCGGTATTTTTCCCGGGGTGAATCCGGCCCGTGGTTGGAATCCCTGCCTCGACCCAAACGCCAGTCGGAGCGCGTGGTGGTGACCGACATGTGGAACCACCCGCTCGTCGCCGCGCTGCTATTCGCCTGCCTGTGTGGCGAATGGTGGCTGCGCCGTCGCAGTGGACTCGCTTGATCCCGCAGCAAATCCGAACCATGGTACAGCAATGAAATCATCCTTCCTGCTCCTGATTCTGGGTTCCGCGTGGTGTTGCGGCGGGGAGGTGAACCTGCTGCCCAACGGCGATTTCGAAGGGAAGCATCCTTTGAGCGGATGGCTTACGGATTTTCCCGACGAGGAGTTTTACAAGGACAACAAGCCGTATGTGAAAATCATGGAACCTGCCGATGCCGGCGGCCGCAGGGCGGTGGTGCTCGATCTTCCCGCAGGCATCGCGGGCAACCAGGGCGGCAAAATCGAAAGTGTGCCGGTGCAGGTGGTTCCCGGTGCGAGGTATCGCGTGGAGGTCGATTGCATGACGTGGGATTTTTCCGCGAGAATCCATGCCGAGGCATGGACCACCGATCCGAGCCCCGGGCAAAAGCGCACCATTTTCCGCCGTGCGCCGATGGATGGAAGGCCCGCGTTGATCATGTGCTACCGGGCACAGGTGCCGTCGCCGCCGGGCAACTCGAAGACGTGGACCACCGCCAGCCGCGAGTTCAAAGTGCCTGAAACCGTCGTCGTCGCAGGCAAGGAGCAGAGA
Source organism: uncultured bacterium (assembly GCA_965650215.1). Taxonomy (GTDB): domain Bacteria; phylum Verrucomicrobiota; class Verrucomicrobiia; order Verrucomicrobiales; family Akkermansiaceae; genus Luteolibacter. The sequence continues at coordinate 2,769 of CBFGOB010000334.1, forward strand.
CCGGAGTTCATTTCCGTGAAGGTCGTCAACTACGCCGCGACGATGGCTGCCGGGAAATCGTATTTCTCGAAGTTCCGCTTGTATCGGGTTGATGAAGCGAAAGCGGAATCCGAATAGAAAGCCAATTGCAGATGCCTCCGGAACCATCATCGCCAGACCAGGTCACCGACGAGTCCTCGTTGCGTCGGATGCTGGATCGTGCGTGCCGTGCCTTGCGGTTTGGCCGGGGGGTGACGGCGCTGGCGATCGGGCTGGTGGTGGCGGGACTGGTTCTCGGCGTATGGCTGATAGGAGACGCCATGATGCGCTTTGGTCCGCTCGGCCGCTGGGTGGGTTTTCTTGCATTTGTATCGCCCTTGTTGGTGGCGTTGCTCCGTGCGGTGCGGGCCGGATTCCGTCGCATTGATGATGCGGCGTTGGCCCGCCGCCTTGAGTTGGCGTCCGGGCGCGACGACAACGCATTGGTCAATGCGGTGCAACTCGACCGCAAGCTGGCGGATGGTTCCTCGTGGCGTGGGGTTTTGTTAAGCGAGTTGTCCGGAATGTGGGAAGGGATTACCTGGCAACGTGTGTATGACTGGCATTTGCTTCGACGCTGGGCTGCGGGGGTGTGTGTTCTCGTGTTGTCGGGCTTTGCATTCTTTTCCATCCGTCCGGACGAATTTCGCCAGCGCGTCGGTCGCGTCTTGAT
>CBFGOB010000335.1:0-3454 GCA_965650215.1 uncultured bacterium
ACAACCGCCGCGCCAAGTTCTACCGGCTCACGCGCACGGGCACCGCGCAGCAGGCGTCCGTCCGACAGGATGGCACCGCCGACGCCGGTGCCGAGTGTGAGCATGACCACATCGCGGCGCGCTTGGGCGGCTCCTTCCTGAACTTCGCCGAGCAGGGCGGCCTGGGCGTCGTTGATCACCCGGCAATGGCGGCCGAGATCGGCGGAGAAGTCGAAACCGACGAGACCGTGCAGGCGTCCGGGGAGGTATTCGATGCAGCGGCCGTCACGGCTCGCCAGTCCCGGGCACGCGATGCCGACCGCCTCGACGACGACCTGATGCCCGGATTCCCAATCGGCGATCAGGTTCCGGATTGCGATCGCCCAGGGTGGAGTACTTGCTTGGTCCGGGCCGCGGTCATCGGTCGGCAGGATCCGGCGGTCGATCTCGGATCCGGTCGACGCCTGGCGCAGCACTGCCTTGATGCGGGTGCCCCCGAGGTCGATGCCGGCGATGCAGCGGGGAGTGTTCACGCGTTTGATGGGGCTGGGTGATGCATCGGAGATGGGAGATGTGAGTGAGGATGAACCACGGGTGACACGGATTATACGGATAAGAAAAGTGATCGGATATGGATGGATTCAAGCAACCAGTGCTTTCATTCTGAGCCCATTTTCAATCTGTGTTCATCTGCGTCCAACTGGGGTTCAAATTGAATTCATCTTGCCGCCTCCTTCCGAGACGCTCCAACCGCCGTCAATCGCCAGCACCTGGCCGGTGACAAATGACGAACCGTGGCTGAGGAAATAGATCGCGGCTTCGTCGAGGTCCGAGCTTTTGCCGATGCGTCCGCCGTCGAGCGGCTGTTTGTGGCGGATGAAGCCGAGGATCTCGTCATCCTGTGCCGCGCGCTGCGCCATCGGGGTTTCGACCAGCGCGGGGGCGAGCAGGTTGAACCGGATGTTGTGCTTCGCGTAGTAGGCGGCGCAGGACTTGGTGAAACCGATCGCGGCCGCCTTGGTCGCGGCGTAGGCATGGGTGGAAAAGTGTTCGGGCGAGGGCGAGAAGCCGAGTACCGAACCCATGTTGAGAATGCTGCCTCCCTTGCCTTGGGCAAGCAGCTGGCGCACGGCCGCGCGGTTGGAGTTCATCAGCGAAGTGAGATTCAGCTCGATGGTTTTCTGCCAGCCTTCGTCGGTGATTTCGTGCAAGGGCCCGTCGCCCCACTTGCGTCCGCTGCCGCCGGCGACGTGATAGAGGCCGTCGAGCTTGCCGAATTCGCCGACCGCCAGAGCCACCGCTCCTTGCGCGGTTGCCGGGTCCGAGGCGTCGCCGGTGAAGAGCCGCGCGCAGGCGCCGATCTCGGCCAGCGCCTTTGCGCCGTTGTCCGGATTGCGGCCGACCAGCACCAGGTTCGCGCCTTCGCGGGCGATGGCTTTCGCCGCCGCCAGACCCATGCCGGTGGTGCCGCCGACAATCACGATCGCCATGCCCTGCAGTCTGCCGCTTGAATTCACCCCTGCAGGATCGGCAGCCAAGGCATCCAGTTCAATCCTTTAAGTGTCACTTGCCTAAAAACCGATATGATAATAAGCAAGGCCCATGCCGAGACCGCGAAGTCATCTGACCCATGAGGCGAAGCGGCGGCTCCTGCAGCGTCTGGGCGACGGATCGCTGCGGCCGGGCGACCGTTTTTATTCCAACCGGGCGGTGGCCCGGATGTGTGGGATCAGCTACCAGACGGCGCACCGTTTGCTCGACGAGTTGGTCAATGAGGGGCATTTGCAGCGTTCACCTTCGTCCGGAACCTACGTCGCGGGTATGCTTGCGATGATGGAGGGGGTGGAGCTGTGTTTTCACCCGCGGGCGCGGCGGACCGGCAGCTTCGGGGCGCGCCTGCTGGAGGTGTTGAAGGGGCAGTTCGAGGCGGATGCGGTGCCGGTGAGGGTGAGGTTCGGCGAGCGGGTGAAGCCGGCCACGCGCCTCTACCCGATCGTGTGGGAATGCGCGGGTGCCTTCGAGGCGATTGTGGCGGCCGGCCGCTACGGCCTGTTGCTGCACCAGCAGGCACCGCCGGGGCTTGCGGCCTCGTATCTCGACAGCATCAGCATCGATGATTATTCCGGCGGGGTTGCGGCGGGCGAATGGTTGGCGCTGCGCGGGCGTTTCCGCCGGGTCCGGGTGTTGGCGGGGCCGTATGGCGACACGCGCAGCCGCCGACGGGTTGAAGGCTTTCTCACCGTGCACCCACGGGCCCAGGTCGTGTGGGCTGACGCTTGGTATTTTGAGGATGGCTTGCGGGCGGCCGCACAGGTCGCCGATGCCGATGCGGTCTTCTGTGGCAACGACCGCCTCGCCGAAGCGGTCATCGTCCATGCGCGCCAGCAACTGCGAGCAGTTCCCGAACTCATTGGCTTCGACGACGCGCCGGTGGCGGCCGAGCTGGGCATCAGCACGGTGGCAATTCCCTGGGAGGAAATGGCGCGCGCCGCAACCCGGATTGCCAACCGCCGCTTGGCCGGCGAACCGCACCCTGCCTCGCGCATGGTGATCTCACCGCGTCCCGTCAGCCGTTAGGGTTTGCCGCTTGCCGGATCCAAGACGGTGCCGGACCTGCAAGGGAATCGCTCCCGGGGTGATCCAGCTTATCCGTCGATCGACAGGCCGGAGAGGATCTGATGGCAGCCTCGGGTGTTGATCGCACAGACGGCGATCATGGCCAGCGTGGCGGTAAAAAAGACCCATCTCCGGCGTGCTGCCAGGATCGACACGAAAAGACACAGATGGACCACGTAGCCGACCACACCGCCCCCGCTGCTGCCGGCGGTACCAATCGCACGGTCAAAGCCATGCGGATACAGCGGGATCAGGTAAAATGCCCTCGGGTCCGGCACCGTCGCCAACAAGGCCAACATGAGAATGGCGGCCCAAGTGCAAAGCCTCCACCGGAAGCGTATGGTGGAAAGAGGCGGACTCGCCGGACCCTGGTGATCCGGGTGAATCGTTCCGGCGCGTTTGCATGCAGGTGGATCCATGGTGCAGGAGTGGGTGGTTCGGTGATTGCTGCCGGACTCAGCTTTGTTCACCCTGAATTGCTCCACGCGTTTGAAGGCGTCTTCGGCCATTTGCTCCTGCTCGTCTCTCCGGGCGAACCACTGGTGCCCGCACCAGCCGCAAATGCATGCCTTCGGAGTTGCGGCGATGCGGCCGCATGCCTCGCATCTGTTGACGTAGAAGCGCTCGGGGCATTCCCTGGCGATCCGATCCAGCACGCGGTCCGTGAATGCGTCGAAGCCATCGCGAAGCTCTGCGGAAACCCACGCTTCGTCCCAATCGCCGAACATCTTCCTCAGCATCCCATCCTGCGTCGGTGAATCCGCGGCTTTCAGTCGACCGATGTGGGCTTGGTAGACGTGTCGCTCGGCATCGCTGCAGATGATGGGGAACTGGGCCCAGAGATACCGCCTCAACTCCG
>CBFGOB010000336.1:0-3449 GCA_965650215.1 uncultured bacterium
TCCGGGCTGCGTGATATCGATGACCTCACGAGCCATGGCATAGGCTTTGCCGGCATCCTTTCTTGAAGCGGCGGAGCGCATGGCGGTCATCAGTGGCTCCAGATCCGCCAACACCATCTTATCGATGAGCCATTTGCGCATGGCGGGCATTTGCTCCTTGGGAAGTTCATGCCCAGCCGCATACTTGTTGTAAGTCACGTCCGCGCCAGCAGCCTTGGCGGCCGGGGCAATACCGTCAAAACCCGAGGCCCGGGAATCTTGAGCTCCTATGTAGGCATATACGAGTTTGCCCTTCAAAGAAGGCAAATCACCCATGACCCATCCCGCCCCACCCGGCATGATGGCACGAAAATAAGCGACGAAGCCCGGATCCTTTTCCGACAAACTGTAACAAATGGCCGCACCACCGGAAGAGAATCCTGAACAGGCCCGCTGTTGGGGGTGAATGTTCGGCACCACCCGCTCGATTTCACGAAGCATCGTATGGTAAGAACTCCAGGGACTCTTCCAGACCAAGCCTTTCCGATAGGGCAAGGCCACGCAGATGAAGCCGCTGCCGTTCGTGATTTCCTTGGCGATTCCAGGATTGTCACCTCCCGGTCCCCCTCCAAACCAAACCAGAAGGGGAAATCTCCGGTCAGGGGTGTAATCGGTAGGCAAATAGATTCCGGCACGAGTATTCTCCGAGTGTTCACTCGCCCCCAAGTCAGGGAAATCCAGATGGAAAACCTGGCCAGGCTTCAACTCGGGTTGATTTGCTTGTCCATGGACCTCGGACAGCGAAACGAAACAAACGGCCCATAAAACAGCTTTGGAAATGGAAATGGTGCGCATGATCCCAGTGTTCAATATTCAACCAGACAGATCGCGGTGAATGCAGGAATTCGCTTTTCACCCAGCGCGGAGAATACCCTCAGAGACCGGTCCGTGGAAGGGGAAAGGGGGGAGCGCGGAAAAAAGGGATAAAAAAAGTCCAATTTCTAAATCGTAGACTGTTGCTCAAACGTCCGTGCGGGAAAGTCCGAGCCTGGGGGTCCAGAGGCCCGCGAATCGTCCAGCGTCCCTTCTCGCAATCGACGGGACATTCGAAGCAACCGTGCTGGACCAGTTGCCGGAAACGCGAAGCCCGCGGGCGACGGGGATGATCCATGCCTGGCATGTCACACGTTCATGCAAACGCATGATCCAATTGCAAGAATCCTGCCTATTCCCAGCTCACGCGTGGTATTCCTGGATGCTTTTGACCGTGAGTTCGCGGCTCTTGAGCGAGCGGATCGCCTTCACCGAGGCCTCGGCGGCCGACAGGTTGGTGGCGTGGGAGGTTTTCTGCGCGATCGCGGTGGAACGGATCTTGATCTCATCGGCCCGCGCCTCGTGGGTGCTCGGGGTATTGATGATGAAGTGGATCTCGTTGTTCTTGAGCATGTCGAGCACGTTGGGACGCGCTTCCTCGTGGAGCTTGAACAGGCGGTTGCTGGGGATGCCTTCCTGGATCAACCGCTCGTGCGTGCCGCCGGTCGAGTAGATCGTGAAGCCCAGTTCGACGAGGTCGCGGGCGACCGGCATCGCGCGGTCCTTGTCGCGGTCGGACACCGAGAGGAAGACATTGCCGCTGGTCGGCAGCGGGTTGAAGGCGGAGATCTGCGACTTCGCGTAGGCCATGCCCCAGTCGGCATCGATGCCCATCACCTCGCCGGTCGACTTCATTTCCGGGCCGAGCACGATGTCGATGCCCGGAAAGCGGTTCCAGGGGAACACCGCCTCCTTGACCGAGTAGTGGGTCGGAACGATCGTCCGGGTGTAGCCGAGGTCCTTGAGCTTGTGGCCGAGCATGACCTTGGCGGCCAGCTTCGCGAGCGAAACACCGGTGGCTTTCGAGACAAAGGGCACGGTGCGCGAGGCACGGGGATTGACCTCGATGACGTAGAGGGTTTCATCCTTCACCGCGAACTGGATGTTCATCAGGCCCTTGACCTGCAGTTCGCGGGCAAGGTCCTTGGCGGCGCGTTCGATCTCGGCCTTGATCTTGTCCGAGAGGCTGAAGGCGGGGATCACACAAGCCGAGTCGCCAGAATGGATGCCGGCCTGCTCGATGTGCTGCATGATCGATCCGATCACCGAGGTTTCGCCGTCGCTGATGCAGTCGACGTCGATCTCGATCGCACCGTCGAGGAAGCGGTCGACCAGCACCGGGCGCTCCGGCGAGGCGGTGACGGCTTCGTTCATGTAGCGCGAGAGCTCGGCGTCGCTGTAGACGATCATCATCGCGCGGCCGCCGAGCACGAAGGACGGACGCACCAGCACCGGATAACCGATGCGGTTGGCGACCGCGAGTGCTTCGGCCTCGTTGGTGGCGGTGCCGGCCTCGGCCTGCTTGAGCCCGAGCTTGTCGAGCAGGGCCGAGAAGAACTTGCGGTCCTCGGCGAGTTCGATCGACTTCGGCGAGGTGCCGATGATCGGCACGCCGTGGCGCTCGAGGTCGGCGGCGAGGTTGAGCGGCGTCTGGCCGCCGAACTGGACGATCACGCCGTGCGGTTTTTCCTGTTCGCAGATGTTGAGCACATCCTCGAGCGTGAGCGGCTCGAAGAACAGCTTGTCGGAAGTGTCGTAGTCGGTGGAGACCGTCTCGGGGTTGGAGTTGACCATGATCGCCTCATAGCCGAGTTCCTTCGCGGCAAAGGCGGCGTGCACGCAGCAATAGTCGAACTCGATGCCCTGGCCGATCCGGTTCGGTCCGCCGCCGAGGATGATGATCTTCTTCTTGTCGCCGTCGCGGGCCTCGTTCTCGTCGCCGTAGCTCGAGTAGAAATACGGGGTGTAGGCTTCAAATTCCGCAGCGCAGGTATCGACCAGCCGGTAGGTCGGAATGATGCCTTTGGCCTTGCGTTCGGCACGGACCTCATCCTCGCTGACGCCTTTCGCGCGGGCAATCTGACGGTCGGAGAAACCCATCTTCTTCGCGCGCTTGAGGTCGAGTTTCGCCAATTCGCTGCCCTCGTCGGCGATCTGCTTGAGATGCTGGAGGAACCACGGGTCGATCTTGGTTGCGGCGAAGACCTCATCAATCGTCCAGCCGTGGGTGAAGGCCACCTGCAGCCAGAAGATGCGCTCGGCATTCGGGATTTGCAGCTTGCGCGTGATGTCTTCCTTGGTCGGGTTTTTCGGGTCCTTGCCATCAAAGCCGAAGCCGAAGCGTCCGGTCTCGAGGGAGCGCAGGCATTTCTGCATCGATTCCTTGAAGGTGCGGCCGATCGACATCGCCTCGCCCACCGACTTCATCGAGGTCGTGAGCACGGCATTCGCGGTGGCGAATTTTTCAAACGTGAAGCGCGGGATCTTGGTGACCACGTAGTCGATCGTCGGTTCGAACGAGGCCGGGGGTTCGCGGGTGATGTCGTTGGGCAGTTCGTCGAGCGTGGAGCCGACCGCCAGCTTGGCCGCGAGCTGGG
>CBFGOB010000337.1:0-3437 GCA_965650215.1 uncultured bacterium
TCACCCTCGAGCCTTTGACCGCCTCGGACCCGTGGGCGGCCACTGCAGCGGCGATCGCCTCGCGCTCGGCGTGCGGCTGGCCGGCCGCTCGATGCCAGCCGGCACCCAGGCACCTGCCATCCCGGACCAGCACCGCGCCCACCGGCGGATTGGGCGCGGTTTTCCCGATGCCCTTGCGGGCCTCATCGAGGGCCAGTCGCATCCAATGCTCGTCGCTCACCACGCCGTGGTAACCGATCGCCGAAGCATTGGCCATCGGATTCCGGGCCTCACTTGGCGTACTTGACGCCGCAGCCGTAGGGCTTGTTGAGGGCCTGCTCGACCGGCTTGCCCGCAATCACCGCATGCAGCGCGTTCTTGAACAAGGGATCGGCGGTGGGGACATCGGCGGCATCCGTCGTCGGCTTGGAATCAATCGCACCGTTGTAGGCGACCTTGCCCGCGGCATCGATGATGAACAGATGCGGCGTCACCTTGGCACCGTAGGCATTGCCAACCTTGCCGTCGGTATCCATCGCGAAGTGGGCACCCGCGTGACCCTGCTTGGCGGCAAGCTCGGCCATCTTGTCAGCCGGCAAATACCCCTGCTTGCCTTCGGCGGAGGAGTTGATGGTGACCCATACCGCACCCTTTTCCGCCGCTTCCTTCTGCAGGGCCGGCAGGTTGCCACTGACGTAATGCTTTTTCACAAAGGGGCATTCGAAGTTGATCCATTCGAGGACCACGACCTTGCCCTTGAGGGCGGAGAGGCTCACGGCATTGCCCTTGAGGTCCTTGAGGGCGAAGTCAGGAGCCGCCGCACCGGGTTCGACGGCATGGGCGGCGATCAGGGCGAAGGAAGACACGATGGCGGAGAGGATGCTTGTTTTCATCAGATGTTAGGATGGGTGAAATCCCAAGCAACATGCGCAGCTCCGGCCGGCTGTCCACGGATTTTTTTCAGTCCCGGCCCTCATTTGCGATCGGCGGCGCTCCAAGACAAAATATGCGGAGCGATGCCACCCTCGGGGAGCACCCACAATTCGACTCGATCCGGGGATTTCGGAGCGTAGGGGCTCTTGGCGACACGCGCGTGGGCTTGCCGCTCGCCGTCGGCCTCAAAACGGATCTCGAGCTTGGAATCCACCAGATCCGGGGTGGCAACCCGAAAATGGCCGCGGGCGAGCTGCGCCGCCCCCTCACCCAACAGCCTGAAGCTCCAGGCGTCACCCTCGTCATGGACCTGCAAGCCAAGCTGCGGGAAAGGCTTGGGCATGCGCGCATGGGCCAACTGCACCTCCCCAGCCTGCGCGCTCATCAGCGACTCGCCGGCACGCAGCTCCAACGTCAAGTCCGCCGATCCGGGAACACAGGCGTCGTCATTGCAAGCGAGCCACTTGAGCTTGCCCTTGAGCGTCACTTGGCCCTCGAAGCCCTCCGGTGCGGTGAGCGTCACGGGATAGCGCACCTCGCCCTCATGCCCCAGACCATGGAGCTCGCCGCTCTGAAAACGCAGCGGCCAAGGGTGCCACAACTCGCCGGCACTCCAACCCGGAGGCAGCTCCCAAACGACGGAAGTGGGCATCCCTGCATCGCCCGGATTGACCCAGTACACGTGCCAACCCGGATCGAGCGTCAAGCGGACCGCCGTCCTGAGCGTCTGCCCCGACTGGACCTGCGCCGACTCCGCCAGCCACAAGGCCCGGCCATGGCCTTCGGCTCCCGCAAGACCGTTCATCGTCAGCAGCATCATCGCGGCAATCACTTTCCTCATGCCATCACGCATACCCCCGACCTCACCCCACGCAACCCCAAAAATCCCAAGCTTCAGGGAGCAACATCCAACATTCAAAATTCAAAATCCAACATTCAACATTCACTCCCCCTCATCGTGCACTCCACGCTCGTCGCGCTCGAGCTGGATCCGGTCGTTGAGGTTCCTCGCCTTGACCCTGCTGTTGCGCTTCGCCCAGCGCTCGACGGCCATCTGACGCTTCTTCGCGCGCCGGCGCAGCTCGGCGATCTCCTGCTCGAGATTGAGGAAACTTTCGTAACGCCCGCCATCGAGCGCCCCCTGCTCGACCGCCTGGCGGATCGCGCAGCCGGAGTCCTGGCGATGGCTGCAATCGGCAAACTTGCAGCCCGCGGCGATCGCTTCCACATCGGCAAAGCTTTCGCGCAAGGTCGACTCGTCCGACCACATCTGGATTTCCCGCATCCCCGGGTTGTCGATCAGCATGCCGCCACCCTCCAGCGGCACCAATTCCCGCGAAGTCGTGGTGTGCCTGCCCTTGCCGGTCGTCTCGTTGACCTCACCCGTCCACTGCCATTCCTCGCCGTAAAGCTGATTCACCAAAGTCGACTTGCCCACCCCGCTCGAACCGACGACGCACATGGTCACGCCGGGCTTGAGATACTGCCTCAGCACCTTGAGTCCCTGGCGCTTCACGGCACTCGTGATGTGCACCTCCGCCTTGTCCCACAGCGCGGCGATCTCCGCCGCCGCCTGCTGGTTTTGCTCCTTGGGAAAAAGGTCCGATTTGTTGATCAGGACCAGCGCCCTCGCGCCGCTGCGCTCGATCAGGGTGAAGTAGCGCTCCATGCGCCGCAGATTGAAGTCCGGACCGGCATCGGTCACCACCGCCACCCAATCGACATTCGCGCCGATCACCTGGGCCTGCGCCGCATTGCCCGGCATCTTGCGCGCAAAGCACGACCGCCGCGGCAACCGCGCGCGGATGACCGAGTCGGTATTCTCGTCCCCCAACTCGACCGCCACCCAATCCCCCACCGCCGGCAACTCGGCATCGCATTCGGCCTCGTGCCAGACCTTGCCGGAAAGCACGAGCTCGATCTCCTCGCCACCTTCAAGGAAGGCCCCGTAGTTGATCGGCGTCTCGCGGATGAGCCGCGCGGGCACCCAGCCACGCTCCCGGTGCGGCGCGAAAGCCGCATCCAGTTCAGGGGTCCATCCGAGCTCCTCAAGGGTCATGCGGCCGGCATCCTAGCCCGCCACGCGCCCCTGTCGATCCCGCATCGCCGAAGGCACGCCGATACCTGCCGGAAACCTCTCGCACGAAGCGTCCCCATCCGCGATCAATGGATGATCCCCCGTTCAAATCCTCCCCCGGTGGCCACCCCACAAATACCCGAAAACTCCAACATGAAGCCTGCGCGCTCCGTCTTTCGATTCGGTCCAAAGCACTCTCTAATGTCTGTTCCCTAATCATACAAACATGGACGCTGGAAGTCATCTCATCAACACTGGATGGGCTTGCTCCGGCGAATCTTGCCAATCAGGCAAGGCGCAACGAGGGAGTGGAGGAACCACCATGACCGAGGCGCAACGAAGCTTGATTGGCAAGAGTCGCGGAGCCCGAAGGGTTTGCCTGCAACCACGGCCCAGCCGCTGATTCCAATTCCTACCTAAAAATCCCAAACAAGCCCGTGCAGGGTTG
>CBFGOB010000338.1:0-3432 GCA_965650215.1 uncultured bacterium
GCGAAAGCCGCCAAAGCCAAGGCAGACGCCGAGGCGAAGGCAAGGAAGGATTCCGATGAGAGCGCACAGGATTCAGGGAAGGGAGGCGAGGCATGACCGCTGAGGGATCGATGTGGCTGCCCGAGGCCTGGCCGCGTCTGCCGCAACGGCTGGTCGAGATGGGCTTGGAAAAACTCGGCGCACCGGAGTGGTTGATCGAGCTGGCTGGTTTTGCCGTGACCGCATCGACCGTGGTGGTGGTGTTTGCGACCGCCTTCGCGCTGCTTTCGCTGATCGAGCGCAAGACGCTTGCGCGCGCCCAGAACCGGATCGGTCCGAACCGCGCGGGGTGGTTCGGCATCCTGCAACCGGTGGCCGACGGCATCAAGATGCTCACCAAGGAGGACATCGTTCCTGACAAGGCGGAGAAGTGGCTGCATCTGCTGGCTCCCATCCTCATCGTCCTGCCGGCGATCCTGGCGCTTGCCGTGTTGCCGCTCGGCCGGGACTGGGTTCCGGTTCCGATGGAACTCGGGTTGCTGTTCTTTTTCTCCGTGGGGGCGATGACCGAGCTTGCCGTGTTCATGGCCGGCTGGGCGAGCGGGTCGAAATTCCCGATGCTCGGCGCGATGCGTGCGATTTCCCAAATGGTCAGCTACGAGCTGCCGTTGGTGATCTGCGCGTTGGGAGTCGTGATGGTGAGCGGCAGCATGTCCTTGCCGGAGATCGTCGCGAAACAGGAAGGGGCATTCTGGGATTGGAACCTCTTCACCCCATGGGGTTTCATGGCCGGGTTGCTGTTTTACGTATGCAGCATCGCCGAGGCCAACCGCTGTCCCTTCGACCTGCCGGAAGGCGAGTCGGAAATCGTCGCCGGTCACATGACCGAGTATTCCGGGTTCAAATACGCCTTGTTTTTCATGGGTGAATACTTCGGGCTCTTCGCGATTGCGGGACTCGGGGTGACCTTGTTCCTCGGCGGGTGGCAGGCTCCGTTCCCGCTGCCCGAATGGTTGGGTTGGTTCCCGACCTGGCTTTGGTTCTTCGCCAAGCTCGCAGTCATTATCTTTTCCTACCTCTGGGTGCGTGCGACCTTCCCGCGGGTGCGGATCGACCAGCTGATGCGCTTCGCCTGGCTGGTCATGATCCCGATGACCCTGCTCACACTTCCGGCTGCGGGGATTTGGGCGCTGCTGCAGCGTGAAGGCCATCCGGTCTGGGCCTGGGTGATCACCGTGCCCCTGCTGCTGATCCCCTGGGTGATCATGGCGCGCATCTACAACCGCCGTCTGGCACCTGCGACCCGAACCTACCATTTCGCCGAGTCATGATTCCCATCCTCGTTCTGAGCCCACTCATCCTTCTCGCCGCACTGGGTGCGGCATGGAAAGCGCGTCCGGTGCATGCGGCTTTGTTGCTGGCCCTCACGCTCAGCCTGAATGCGGTGTTGTATCTGGCCATGGGCGCGGATTTTATCGGCCTCATCCAGTTCAGCGTCTATGTCGGCGCGATCGCGGTGCTGATCGTATTCTCGCTGCTGATCACGCGTCCCAAGGATGAGACCGAGGAAATCGCGCGGCGTCCCAAGTCGCTCGTGCCGGGTTTGATCTGCGTGGTGCCGGTTTTGGCGGTCATGCTTCACAGTGTTTCCAGGTTGGCCGGGTCGGTGGCCACGCCGGATGCCAAGCCCGTACTCGATGTGGCGGCGCTAGGCAAGCTCCTGTTCACCACCCATGCGGCAGCGGTGTTGGCAGTCGCGGTCTTGCTGACTGCGGTGCTCATCGGTGCGGCGCTGATCGCCCGCGAGCCGTCGCGAAACAGAATTTCTCCACCCGAATCATGAATCCGCTTACGATCCTGCTGACCTTGTCGTCGCTGATGTTCGCCCTCGGGCTGCTGGCGGTGCTGACCCGTCGCAATGCGATCCTCGTGCTGGTCGGCATCGAGCTGATGCTGAATGCCGCCAACATCAATTTCATCGGGTTCTGGCGCTACGGTCCCCCGGACCCGGCACTGACCGGGCCGATGTTCGTGCTCTTTTCGATCGCCATCGCCGCTGCGGAGGCTGCGGTCGGGCTGGCGATCATCCTGATGGTCTTCCGTCATACCCGTTCGACCGACCTCAACCAACTGGATTCCTTCCATGGCTAGTTTTCCACCATCCCAAGTGCCCTGTCTGCTGTGGTGGGTGCCACTCCTGCCCTTGCTGGCAGCCGGAGTGATTGCGTTTCTTCCGGATGCCCGCGGGCGTCTGGCGTCGAAACTCGCGATTGCCGGGCTATTCCTGTCGGGCGTGATTTCGATGATGGCCTTGTGGAGTTCGATCGAATCGTCCATTCCGCAGGTGTTCGAGCCCCTGACCTGGTTCACCTTCGGCGCGGTTGCATTGAAAGTGGGTCTCGTGCTCGATCCGCTCAGTGCGGGCATGGCGGCGATGGTGACCTTTGTCGCGTTCTGGATCTTCGTTTACAGCAGCGGCTACATGGCTGACGAGAAGCGCTTCGGGCGATTCTTCGGGTTCCTTTCGCTGTTCTGCGGCGCGATGCTGATGGTCGTGCTTTCCAACAGCCTGTTGCTGATGTTCATGGCCTGGGAGCTGGTGGGACTGGCCTCGTATCTCCTGATCGGATTTTATTTTGAAAAGCCTGCGGCAGCCGCTGCGGCGCAAAAGGCGTTCATCACCACGCGGGTGGGTGACATGGCGTTTTTCATTGGCATGATCTGGCTCTACAGCCAGACGGGAACCTTGCTGTTCTATGACGGTGGAAACGGTTTGCTGGAATCCGGCGCTCTCGCCAGCCTTGCGGGAACGACCACGATCGGCGGGCTTACGGTTTCCGCCGCCGCGGGATTGCTCCTGCTCGTCGGAGCCATGGGCAAGTCGGGTCAGGTTCCGCTGCACACGTGGCTGCCGGATGCCATGGAAGGCCCGACTCCGGTATCGGCCTTGATCCATGCCGCGACCATGGTGGCGGCGGGTGTCTTCATGGTGGCGCGCACGCATCCGATCTTTGCCAATGGCGGCGAGCTGACGGTGGCGCTGACCGCGACCGCATGGATCGGCGGGATCACGGCGCTTTACGCCGCGCTGGTGGCGGTGGCGCAGACGGACTTCAAACGGATCCTCGCGTATTCGACCGTTTCGCAGCTGGGATTCATGATGCTGGCGCTCGGTACCGGTGGTGTGGCGGCGGCCATGCTTCACTTGATCTGCCATGCGTTTTTCAAGGCGCTGCTCTTCCTTTCTGCGGGATCGGTCATTCATGGCTGCCACGGCGAACAGGACATCCGCAAGATGGGTGGCTTGTCCAAACCGATGCGCCGCACCTTCATCGCCTATGCGGTCGGCATGATGGCGCTCTCGGGATTCCCGTTCTTTTTCTCCGGATTCTGGAGCAAGGAAGCGGTGCTGCACAGCGCCCAGATTTGGCAGGGTGGATATGGCCCCTTCCT
>CBFGOB010000339.1:0-3429 GCA_965650215.1 uncultured bacterium
TGGGCGAGGGCTGGGAGGCGCGCATGGAGGAGGTGCGCCGTGCTGCCCGCAGGTTGGCCGCTGCCGGTCGTTTGGTGATCACCCAAGGAGGCCGGGTGGTTGATCCCTCGACTGCCAAGGGGCCCATCCGGCTGCGCTTGGCGGAGCGGGCTGAAATGTGCTGAGCGGTCGTTTTTCCGTGTGATTCCCCGGCGGATCGGGTTTGAATCGCGGCGTGAGTGCGAAGCAGCTGGATCAACGCTTGGTGGCCCCATCCCTGTTGGCGGCGGATTTTTCCCGGATTGGCGAGGAAGTGAAGCGGGCGGTGGTGGCGGGTGCCGACTGGATGCATCTCGACGTGATGGATGGCCATTTCGTCGACAACATTTCCTTTGGCCCGGCGGTGGTGAAGTGCGTCGACCGGATCGATGGCATTTTTCTCGATGTGCATCTGATGATTTCCCGGCCGGATCATTACCTGCAGCGGTTCATCGATGCCGGGTCGGACTTGATCACCGTGCACGTGGAGGCTGACCATGAGGTCGCGCGCACCCTGGGCCGGATCCGCGAGGCCGGCTTGCTGGCCGGATTGGCCTTGAATCCGGCGACATCGATCGAGGCGGTGAAGCCTTATCTGGGTCAGATCGATCTGCTCCTCTGCATGACGGTGGTTCCGGGTTTCGGCGGGCAGGCCTTCATGCCTGAGGTGTTGGAAAAAATCGCGGCTGCGGCGGAGCTGCGCGAGCGCGGCGGCCATGACTTCCACATCGAGGTCGACGGCGGGATTGGCGTGGAAACCGCGGCCCTCTGTGCCGCGGCTGGCGCGAATGTGATGGTGGCCGGATCGTCGACCTTCGGTGCGCCTGACATGGCGGCGGCGATCGCGGCGATCCGTGGCGGGCATTGATGCCCGTTTGGATTCAGCAGGCCTTGCCGAGCTTGCTGCGGATCGCTTCGACCGCCGGAGCGGCCTCCGCGTCGCTGAGCATCCGTTTCGGTTCCGGCATCATCGCGAAGGTTGTTCCCCAAGCGGGGCCATCGACGGTTTTCGGCACGAGGTGGAAGTGCAGGTGGGGGAGTTTGTCCGAGTAGGCGCCGTAGTTGATTTTGGCGGGTTGGAAAGCCGCTTGGATGGCGCGTGCGGCGTGGGCGACGTCCTGCATGAAGAGCGCGACTTCCGAATCCGGCAGTTCGAAGAGTTCGTTGACGTGACCCTGGTAGGCCACCACGCAGCGGCCGGGGTGGGTTTGTTCGCGGAACAGGAAGAGTGTGGAGACTTTCAGGGGCGCGATTTCGATCATCAGATCGTCGAGCCGTTGGTCTTTGCGGCAGTAGAGGCAGTCGGGCAGGGTGTCGGGGTTTGTCATGGGACCAGCATGCGCATCGGGTGCTGCGGATCAAGTTCCGCTTGGCCCGCTTTCCCGATCAGAGCGGCCACAGCACCGGGATGACGATGATGGCCACGATCCACAGCAGCAGGTTGAGCGGGATGCCGATTTTCGGGAAATCCGAGAAGCGGTACCCGCCGGCGCCGAAGACGTAGGTGTTGGTTTGGTAGCCGATCGGTGTGATGAAGCTTGCGCTGGCGCCGAACATCACGGCCACCACCATTGGCCGCGCATCGACGCCCATGCCCTCCGCGATCGAGATGGCGATCGGTGTGAGCAGGATGGCCACGGCATTGTTGGTGACCATTTCGGTGAGGGTGGCGGCGAGCAGATAGAGCGTGGCGAGCACGACGACGGGGCCGTATGGGGCGAGCAGGCCGGTGGCGGATTTCGCGATCATTTCCGCTGCGCCGGTGTTTTCCAACGCCTTGCCGAGCCCGAGCATGCCGAAGATGAGGAAGAGGATCGGCCATTCGATGCTGCGGTAGGCTTCGCGGGGTTCGACGCAACCGGTGAGGATCACGGCCACGGCGCCGACGAGCGCGGCGTTGAGCATCGGCACGCCGGCCGCGGCAAGGCCGACGACCGCGATCAGGATGGCGACCGCCAGCGGTGCCTTGGCGCGACGGAAAGGCCGGGCGATCTCGTCATTGAGGAACACGATGCCTTCCTCTTCCTCGATGAAGCGGCGCAGGTTTTCTTCCGGTGCTTCGATCAGCAGGGTGTCGCCGGCCTGCAGCGGCACGCGGCTGAGGTTATCCATCAGGTTCGAGCCCTTGCGGTGCAAGGCGGCGACAATGACCCCGTGGCGCCGGCGGAGGTCAAGTTCGGCCAAGGTGCTGCCTTCGAATTCCGAGCGGGGCCCGATCATTGCTTCGACGAGGCGGATGCCGGTGGCTTCGGCCTCGTGGGATCGGTTGTGGAAGGCCAATCCGTCCTGGGCGGCGATTTCCGCGACCCCCTGCGAGCTCGCCTTGAGCACCACCGAGTCGCCCGCCTTGAGCACGAGCGTGTCGAGGGGGGTGTCGCTGATGCGTTGGCCGTTGCGGACCACGTAGTAGACCCGGAAGGCCCGGTCGTTCCAGAGGCAGGTTTCGCTGAGCCGTTTGCCGGCCAGCGGACCGTCGGCGAGGACATTGGCGGTGGAGAGGAAGTCGCGGGTGTCGCTGGCATGCAGCAGGGAGGAGACCGTGTCGCGATCCGGCAGCAGGCGTTGGCCGACCAGGAGCAGGTAGGCGCAGCCGACGATCGCGTAGATGATGCCGAGCGGTGAAATCTCGAAAATGGAAAACGATTCCAATCCGTTTTCGACAGCGACGCTGTTGACCAGGATGTTGGTCGAGGTGCCGAAGAGCGTGATCGTGCCGCCGAGGATCGAGAAGAACGAGAGCGGGATCAGCAGCTTCGAGGCCTTGGTGGCCGAGGCGCGGGCGAAGCCGATGACGATGGGCAGGAAGACGACAACCACCGGAGTGCTATTGATGAAGGCCGACATCGGCACCACGATCAGGGCGAGCAGCACGAGGGCGCGGCGCGAGCTTTTTCCCGCGGCCTTCTGGAAGCGGTGGGCGAGGGAGTCGATCACACCGGTTGAACTGAGTGCGGCGCTGAGGACAAACATCGCGCCGATCGTGATCGGCGCGTTTGACGAAAACACCTGCCGGATGTCGTTGCTGTCCAGCATGCCGAGCACCAGGCAGAGCGCGAAGGCCGAAAGAGCCACGATGTCGGCAGGCAGCGATTCCCTGGCAAACAGCACGAAGCTGGTGCCGAGGATCAGCCAGACGGCGATGAGTTGAAAGGTTTCCATGCGGATGACGGTCGTGATCCGGGCGTTCGGCTCGGCAAAACGCCTGAATTCGAACGATAGCAGCTCACCGGGGCGCGTCAAACCGTCAGCGCCCGGCTCCGGGCTTGCGGTGGTGGCGCTGCTGGATTTGACTGGCGGCATGACACGTCCCGACGGCCGCGAGCCGCATCAACTTCGTCCGATCTCGTTTGTCCCGAATGTCGCGCCGCATGCGCCGTGACCATCTTGAGGGCTTGAACAAAGCTAACCACA
>CBFGOB010000340.1:0-3365 GCA_965650215.1 uncultured bacterium
GACAAGTCGGACGAGCCCGCCGTGATGATGACCACCGCCACGGTCGAACTCAGCCCGGAGGAATGGAACGTGCTGCTGGCGCTCAAAGAGGAACTCAGCCTCGAGGAAATCCGCCCGAACCCATGGGACCGGCGCGCGGAGATCGCGGGCGTTTCCCTCGAGCGCTTCTGCGAGGTCGCCGAAACCCTCAACGCGAAAAAAGTCATCGGCCGCTTCTCGACCTTCCTCGAGCACGTGAAACCGTCGGCCACCGGCCAGCGCGTCACCCGCTTCAACGGCCTCTTCCACTGGGCGGTGCCGAAAGGCCGTGAACTCGAAGGCGGCGCCGAAGTCGGACGCCACTACTGCATGACCCATTGCTACTGGCGCGAAGGCGGCCCGCAATTCGGCAACGTCAACATCATGGGCGTCGTCCACGGCACCGAAAAAGACAAGGTCCTCGCCCACAAGGCCGCCATCGACCGCCACCTCGATTCCATCGGCATCCCGGTGTCATACACCAACGTCTTCTGGGGTGGACGCTCGGAAATCAAACCTTCCGAGATTTCCCCCAAAGTCTACCACGAGTGGCACAATCGCCATGTGGATTGAGGATTGGAAAGCGCAGCCAACGCGCCCGATTCATCGTCAGTTGCCGCTCCTTCGGCGGCGCATCAGCAGGACCAGGCCACTCAGCATCGCGAACAGGCTGCTGGACGGCTCGGGAATCACCTGGCCAGAGCCGGTCATGAAGGAACTGAATCCCCCGAGCTGGCTCCAGGTCTGGGTGCCGTCATAGGTCTTGGGGACCCCACCAAGGTCCTGGTTCAGGCTGTTGCCTTGGGTCGAGGTGGCTACGATGTAGCGCAAGGGGGAATTCTGGTTGATGCTGATCGACGGGTTCTGGCTGCTGAGGTAGTTGACCAATCCGGAAAACTCGAGCTGGAAGCTGACATACCAGTCCGTAGCTCCCTTGTCGTTGGGGTCGATGTTGATCGACGGGCTGTCGTTGGTGGTCACCGCCCGGTAATTGTAATGGGTCGGATTGTTCGAGTTGCTGTAGCTCACCGCCGCCGTGGCCACAATGCTCGTCGTGCTGGGCGAGTTGTTCAGATCGTTGCCCGGATGATGGATGCTGGTCGCCCCGGATGCGCCTCCGGTGTGACGGATGTAGGCGTCCACCGTGCCGTCCATGTCCGCATCGACCCCGACCCAAACGTATCCGGTGTAGCTCGTACCGTTGCCGGACTGCTGCGCATTCATCCGCACGCGGAAGGCCAGGAACCCGTCGGTCTGGCTTGGGGTGCCGGCATCATCGAAGGCGGTGAAAAAACCGGGATTCGCGGCATTGCCCACAATGTCATCCGAGGGTTGGCCGGTTTGCTGGTCCGCGAGGTAGTCGTAATTGCCGTTGATCGCCGTCCACAAGGTGCTCGCGGATGACAAGGTCACGGCCGCTGGAGCCAAGGAGGAACACATCAATAGGCAAAATGCCGACCAAAAAAGGCGCATGGGGGGAGGTAGGGGGCTTGGGGAGGGGGGAAAAATCCGAAGAAATGCGGAGCAAATCACAGGATCAGGGCCGGAGCGTATTGAAAACAGGCCCGCCCGCAAAGGAATTTTCACTCACGCCATCACGTAGGTTGGAATAGGTCTATCAATCCCCCAGCATCGAGACCCGAAAAGCCTGCGAGTCCTCAACCCAATGGGCCAGTCCCTGCCCCAAACTTGCAATTTTTGCGTGAGTTCCGAAACACATTGTGATCACATCAGCATCAATCCATGCAAGCGACCCTTCTGCCTCCGCGCAAACCGGCATTGTGCGCTCCCATCACCTCCAACCGGGCCTTGGGTGACTGCCTGATCGCCAATGTTCCGATGCAGGAACTGCTGTCCGCGGAACTCCGGCGGGCGGGCCTGCAACTCGTGAGTCCCGGGGAGGTTTCCGCCCGGACCTTGCGCGTCCCGATCGACAACTGGCTCGAACTGGGCGCCTTGCTGCTGCTGGGCCGCAACGAAAACAGCGCCTGCCTCACCGATAGCGATGGGAATGTCCTGGCCTGGAAAGGCCCCGACAACCCCGAGGACTGCGAGGACCACTTGGTCACCGACGCCACCTGCTTTCCGATCCGCTACCCCTGGGACCTGCTGCGGCTCAACGAGGAAGTCGTGTCGATGATGGACGAAAGCGCGATCCACGGCGAAGTGAGCCCGCTGGCCAGCATCGCGGGCACGGTGCGCATCGGGGCAGGCTCGCAAATCCTTCCCGGAACGGTCATCGAGGGACCCGTGCTGATCGGTCCGAACTGCCATATCGGTCCCAACGCCTACATCCGCGGTGCCACCAGCATCAGCGCGAATTGCTTCGTCGGCAACGGCGCGGAAATCAAGAACTCGGTCATCTACAGCAACACCTACATCTCCCGGCAATGCTACGTCGGCGACTCGATCATCGGCCATCACGTCACCCTCGGTGCCGGCACCTGCACCGAAAACCACCGCAATGACGGTCGGCAACACATTTCCATGATCAAGGGCCATCCGGTCAACACCGGCCGCCTCAAGCTCGGCGCCTTCCTCGGGGACGGCGTCCGCACCGGCGTCAACACCTCGATCGAAGCCGGCATCAAGATCGGCGTCGCCCGCACGACCTCACCGGGAGCCATCGTCTCCCGGGATCTCATGTGACGGAATTGTCACTCGTGCACGGTCCTCCCAAACCCGGCCCAAGCGGCAAGCTCGGACATGCAACAGATACTCATCGTTGAGGACGAAACCGACATCGCGGACCTCATCGCGTTCAACCTCGAACGCGGCGGTTTCGGAGTCACCAAGGCCAACGACGGCATCACCGGCACCAACCTCGCGCTGCAGATCCGCCCGGACCTGATCATCCTCGACCTGATGCTTCCCGGCCGCGACGGCTACGGCGTGTTCAAGGAATTGCGGCGCGACGCTCGCACTGCGGAGACCCCGGTCCTCATGCTCACCGCTCGCTCGCAAACCGAGGACCGCATCCGTGGCCTCGAAGCCGGTGCCGACGACTACCTGACCAAACCCTTCAGTCCGAAGGAATTGATGCTGCGGGTGCAGGCGATTCTCAAACGCAGCCAGAGCAACACCAGTGCCGTGGAATTCAGCCACGGACCGTTCCGCTTCGACAAGAACAGCCTCAAATTCTACATCGACCACGAACCGGTCGATCTGACCTCCACCGAGTTCAAGCTCATGCTCCACCTCTGCGAGCGCGCCGGCATCCCACAGGACCGCAACGAGCTGCTGCGCAAAATCTGGGGCTACAGCGACTCGGCCCAAACCCGCACGCTCGACACCCACATGAAGCGCTTGCGTCAAAAACTCGGGGAACAGGGATCCTGGGTTGAGAC
>CBFGOB010000341.1:0-3362 GCA_965650215.1 uncultured bacterium
AACTTTCGAACCTTCGGCGGCGAGGACGGGGTTGCCCGCACCATCGAGTTTCGGATGGCCCTTGTCGTCCTTTTCGGTGGCGATGACGCCGGACTCGATCATTTCCCAGTAGAGGTCGTTGCCCTCGCGGGTCCGCTCACCCACACCGGCGAAGACGGAGAAACCGCCGTGCGCTTTCGCGATGTTGTTGATGAGCTCCATGATGACGACGGTCTTGCCGACGCCCGCACCACCGAACATGCCGCCCTTGCCGCCCTTGAGCAGCGGGCAGATCAGGTCGATGACCTTGATGCCGGTCGGCAGGACTTCCGCCGCCGCCGATTGCTCGGTGAGCGAAGGGGCCTGACGGTGGATCGGCGAACGCAGCGAAGCGTCCTCAAGCGGGCGGTTCTCGTCGACCAGGTCGCCGGTCACGTTGAAAATCCGGCCCAGGACCTGCTTGCCCACCGGCACGGCGATCGGCTTTCCGGTATCCGCGAGCTCCATGCCGCGCTTCAGGCCGTCGGTCGTGGACATCGCCACCGCGCGCACCCAGCCGTCGCCAAGGTGCTGCTGCACTTCGAGCACGAGCTTGGTATCCACGCCGTTGAGGACGTACTGGATTTCCAGCGCATTGTAGATTTCAGGCAGTTTGGCGGCCTTGGAAAAGTCGGCGTCGATGACGGCGCCGATGACCTGGACGATGGTTCCTTTGTTGCTCATGGGACGATGGGGAAGAGACGTTGTGTGGGCGGGTGATGGGAAGGGTGGCGGAAATGAGGCAGCGGTCGGGATCACTCCATGGCCTTCATGGCCGTGGTGATTTCAAGCAGCTCGGCGGTGATCGCGCCCTGGCGCAGCTTGTTGTATTCGAGCGTGAGCTCCTTGATGAATTTCTTGGCGTTGTCGGTGGCGGCCTTCATGGCGACCATGCGCGCCGAGTGCTCGGAGGCGCGGGACTCGACGTGGGCCTGATAGACCTCGTAATTGATGTAGAGCGGCAGGATCGCATCCAGCACCGCCTTGGCATCGGGCTCGAAGGTGTAGTCGCGGAACGCGTCCTTGATCTTCTCTTCGGCCGGGAAGCCGCCGCTCACGCTGTCGAGCACCAGCGGATCGACACCTGCGGTCTCCTGGACCGGCAGCAGCGTGGCCACCGTCGGCTCCTGGCGCAGGGTGTTGACGAAGCGGGTGTAGGCGATCGTCACCTTGTCGTAATTGCCCTCGAGGAACTGGCGGGTGAGGAACTTGGCGATCGGGCGGGTTTCGGAAAACGGGACCGGATCCTTCACGGCGAAGTCGGCGACCACTTTCTTGCCGAGCTTCTCGCACATCACGCGCAGCTTGCGGCCGACCGTGACGAAATGGGCGTCCGGCGAGGTGTGCGCCCGCAGGGCCTTCGCCAGGTTGGTGTTGAGCGGGCCGCAGAGGCCCTTGTCGGTCGAGATCACCAGCACCAGCTCGCGGCCGCCGTTGCGGCCGGCAAGCAGGGGGCTGGATTCCTCGACGAAGTTCGAGCGGATGTCGGCAAGCATCTGCTTGAGGTGCGCCTCGTATTCGCGGCCTGCCAGCGCCTGGTCCTGGGCCTTCTTCATCTTGGCCGCGGCGACAAGCTGCATCGCACGGGTGATCTGTGCGGTGTTCTTGACGGACTTGATCCGGCGGCGGATGTCTCGAAGGTTGGCCATGTTTTTACTTCGTAAAAAAGTTATCTGTTATTGGTTATCCGTGCTGACTGCTGTCTTTGGTTTGCTCTTTGTTTGCCTGATCACTGATCACCGATAACCATGAGCTCAAAATGTCATTTCCACGACGTCTTGAAGTCGCCGATCGCCTGCTTGACGGCATCAACCATGGCGGCGTCCTTCTTGAGGTCGGGCTTTTCGTTGCGGATCTTGTCGAGCAGTTCGCCCTTGCGGGTGCTGAAGAACTCGCCCATCGCCGACTGGAAGCGCTTGACGTCGGAAACCGCGACATCGTCGAAGTATCCGTTCTGCATCGCGAAGAGGTAGATCGACTCCATCTCCATCGCCAGCGGGCTGTATTGGTTCTGCTTGAAGAGCTCGACGATGCGGGCACCACGGTCGAGTTTCTTCTTGGTCGAGGCGTCGAGGTCGGAGCCGAACTGGGCGAAGGCCTGCAGCTCGCGGAACTGGGCGAGGTCGAGCTTGGTCGTGCCGGCCACCGACTTGATCGTCTTGGTCTGGGCGGCGGATCCGACGCGCGACACCGAGAGACCGACCGAAATCGCCGGGCGGATGCCCTGATAGAACAGGTCGGTTTCAAGATAGATCTGGCCGTCGGTGATCGAGATCACGTTGGTCGGAATGTAGGCGGACACGTCGCCGGCCTGGGTTTCGATGATCGGCAGGGCGGTGAGCGAACCGCCGCCGGCAGCGTCGGAAAGGCGCGCCGAACGCTCGAGCAAGCGGCTGTGGAGGTAGAACACGTCGCCCGGGTAGGCTTCGCGGCCGGAAGGACGGCGCAGCACCAGCGAGACCTGGCGGTAGGCGACGGCGTGCTTCGAAAGGTCATCGAACACGATCAGCACGTCCTTGCCCTGGTCCATGAGGTATTCGGCCAGCGCGCAGCCGGCGTAGGGAGCGAGGTATTGCATCGCCGCCGGGTCGGAGGCCGAGGCCGAGACGATGGTGGTGTATTCCATCGCGCCGGCATCCTCGAGGATCTTGTAAGTCCGGGTGACGTTGGAGAGCTTCTGGCCGATGGCGACGTAGATGCAGTAAAGCGGCTTGTGGTTCTGCAGCTTCCCTTGTTCGGCGGCCTTGTTCTGCTGCGCCTGGGAGATGATGGTGTCCACCGCGATGGTGGTCTTGCCGGTCGAACGGTCGCCGATGATCAACTCGCGCTGGCCACGGCCGATCGGGATCATCGCGTCGACGGCCATGATGCCCGTCTGGACCGGAACGGAAACCGACTTCCGCTTGATGATGCCGGGGGCGATCTTTTCCATCGGGTATTGGGCGGCGGCTTCGATGGCACCCTTGCCGTCGATCGGCTCGCCAAGGGCGTTGACCACGCGGCCGAGGACCTTTTCGCCAACCGGGATGGAGAGCAGCTTGCCGGTGGTCCGGCACTGGACGCCTTCGGTCACCGACTCGTAATTGCCGAGCAGCACGACACCGACTTCGCTTTCTTCGAGGTTGAGCGCCATGCCGGTCACGCCGCCGCCGAAATCGATCATCTCGTTGAGCATGACGGAGGAGAGGCCTTCCACCTTGGCCACGCCGTCGCCGACCTGGCGGACGATGCCGACATTGGTTTTTTCAACCGAAGAGGTGATTCCGGCGATTTCTTGTTCGAGTTCCTGGAGGATGCTGCTCATGGAAGGAGTGGGCGGTTGGGTGAGATGGGATGGGGTCGGG
>CBFGOB010000342.1:0-3344 GCA_965650215.1 uncultured bacterium
TTGACCAAGACCGTCCGCCCGAAGTATCTCGCCCCGACTTCAACCTCCATCCCCACAGACACCATGAGCATGCAATGGACGGGCGTGATGCCCGCAACACTGACGCAATTCAACGCCGATCTCACCATTGACCATGGTGTGATGGCGGATCACGCCAAATGGCTCGTCGAACATGCCTGTTCGGCCATCGTGGTGCACGGCTCGCTGGGCGAGGGCGCGACCCTGAGTTTTGATGAAAAGGTGTCGTTGCAGAAAAACTACGTGGCGGCGGTTCCCGGCACGCCGATCATTCCCGGGATTGCCTCGCTCACGACCAAGGAAGCGATGGATCTGGCCAAGGCCGCCAAGGACAACGGATGCAGCGGCCTGATGGTGCTGCCGCCCTTTTTGTATTCGTCCGACTGGCGCGAGATGAAGACGCACATGGTGTCGGTGATGACCGCCACCGACCTTCCCTGCATCCTTTACAACAACCCGGTGGCCTACAAAACCGACTTCACTCCGGCGCAGATCAAGGAGCTCGCCGCCGAGGTGCCGAACTTCGAGGCGGTCAAGGAGTCCTCGACCGATGCGCGCCGGATTGCGGCGATCCGCGAGCTTTGCGAAGGTCGCCTGGTGCTTGGCGTGGGGGTCGATGACTGCGCGCTCGAGGGTTTTGCGATGGGGGCCAAATTCTGGATCACCGGTGTCGGCGATGCATTCCCGGCCTACAACGTGAAGCTTTACGAGATGGCCATGGCCGGTCAGATCGAGGAAGCGATGCCGCTTTACAAGTGGATGCTGCCCTTGCTGCGCATGGATACCGTGGTGAAGTTCGTGCAGCTCATCAAGCTCCAGCAGAACCTGGCGACCGGCGGCAAGTTCGGCAACAACCGCGTGCGTCCGCCGCGTCTCGAACTCGTCGGCCAGGAATTGGCCGAGGCCACCGCCGTCATCGAGAAGGCGCTCGCGACCGCTCCCGCACTCTGATTTCCTTGCAGTCATGAACACGGCACTTCTCGGCAAATCGTTCATCGGTTCGTCCCGTTCTGCGGGCACGGAGGTCACCGGCAGGGGGATCCAGCCCGGCACAGGTGCCGCGCTCGAGCCGGCCTACTGCGCGGCCACCGCGGAGGAAGTCGACCGTGCGCTTGCGCTCGCGGCATCGGCATTTCCGGTCTACGCGTCACTCTCCGGCAAGGAGCGCGGCGCGTTTCTGCGTGCGATCGCGGCCGAGATTGAAGCCGTGGCGGAGGATCTCGTGGCCCGCGGCCAGCTCGAGACCGCATTGCCTGAAGCCCGCCTGCGCGGTGAGACCGGCCGCACGACCGGCCAGCTGAGGATGTTTGCCGCGTTGGTTGAGGAAGGCTCGTGGGTGGATGCGCGCATCGAGCGTGCGAACCCCGGGCGCCAGCCGCTGCCGAAAGTCGACCTCCGCTCGATGCTGCGCCCCTTGGGTCCGGTGGCGGTGTTTTGCGCCAGCAATTTTCCCCTGGCCTTTTCCGTGGCCGGTGGTGACAGCGCCTCCGCACTCGCGGCCGGTTGCCCGGTGGTGGTGATCGCCCATTCCTCGCATCCTGGTGTGGCGGAAATCGTCGGAGGAGCCGTCATTCGCGCTGCCCAGGCCACCGGCATGCCCGAGGGGGTGTTTTCGCTGCTCTACGGCGGCGGCCGCAGCGTTGGTCAGTCGGTGGTCAGGCACCCCGCGATCCAAGCGGTGGGCTTCACCGGTTCGCGCGCCGCAGGCACCGCCCTGATGGACACGGCCGCGAGGCGTCCGCAGCCGATTCCGGTGTATGCCGAGATGAGTTCAATCAACCCGGTGGTCATGCTTCGCGGCGCCTTGGCACGTGGCGAGGAAACCTTGGCGGAAGCGTTTTACGGGTCGCTGACCATGGGCGTTGGGCAGTTCTGCACCAACCCGGGCCTCGTGTTTCTCGAAGATGGAGCCGGTGACGCGTTCCTGGCCAAGCTCAAGCTGCTGGTAGAGGCAGGTGCTCCAGGCACGATGCTCAATGCGGGGATCTGCAAGGCCTATGTCGAGTCGACCCAAGCGATGGCTGCCTGCCCGGGGGTGGAGACCCTCGCCTGTTCGGCGGTCGCCGTTTCGCTGGGTCAGGCCCTGCCGACGGTTTTTACCGTGTCTGCCGGGGATTTCATCCGCAACCATGCCCTGCAGGGTGAGATGTTTGGTCCCGCGACCTTGATCGTCCGTGGCAAGCGCTCGGAGATCGAAGCCGCGCTCGCAGTGCTTGAGGGCCAGCTGACCGCGAGCCTGCATGCCACCGAAGAGGAAGTGCTCGCCAATCCTGGCATGCTCGCGTTGATGCAGGCGCGTGCGGGGCGCTTGATCTTCAACGGGTTTCCGACCGGAGTCGAAGTGTGCAGCAGCATGGTCCACGGAGGTCCGTTTCCGGCGACTTCGGATGGCCGCAGCACTTCGGTGGGCACGATGGCGATTTTTCGCTTCTGCCGGCCCGTGGCCTGGCAGAGTTTCCCGGATGCCGCGTTGCCAGCGGAACTTCAGGAAGCCAACCCGCTCGGGATTCGCCGTCACGAGGCCTGATTTTCCCCGGGCACTGATCTTTGCGCTTTCCGTGCGCATCCCGGGAACCCTAGCTTGGATCCATGGATGCAGGAGTTCAGGCGCGCTTGGATGAATTCATCCGGCGGAAAGGATTGCGCCGGACCGGTCAGCGCGACCGGATCATGCAGGAGATCTTCGCCAAAGACGACCATTTCACTGCCGAGGAGCTCTACGACCGGGTCCGCAAATCCGACTCCGGAACCTCGCGGGCGACAATCTACCGCACGCTTGCGCTGCTGGTCGAAGCCGGCCTCCTGCGCGAGATCGATCTCGGCGAGAACGAAACCACCTACGACCCGAACTTTGTCGACAAGCCCTCGCACAACCATCTGGTCTGCATCGATTGCGGGCAGGTGCTCGAATTCGAGGACCCCCACATCGACACACTCAACGACTGCGTCGCACGGCGTCTCGGCTTCCGCCCTCTGGAGCATACCCTGAAAATCAAGGCATCCTGCGAGAAATTGCGCCTTCACGGCCGCTGTCCGAGCCTGATCGCATCGAGGTTGAGCGGCAAGCGCCTGCGGAAAAGGCGATAAATGCCGGATCCTGCTGCGTATAGGCACGGGAACCCGCGCTCGCAGCATGTTCCATCCGTCACGCCGCCAATTCCTGAAATCAGCAGCCACGGTGGCGGCCTCGGCCTTTGCTCCGAACCTGCTTTTGGGCAAGCCGTCCGCCATGTCCCAGCTGAATGTCGCCGCGATCGGTACCGGCGGCAAGGGGCGCAGCGACATTTCCGAAATCGCGCCGGGCAACCGGATCGCCTTTCTCTGTG
>CBFGOB010000343.1:0-3334 GCA_965650215.1 uncultured bacterium
AGTTTGTACCGTGAGCACGAGCAGGCCGAGCGCCTGTTCGGCCGCAGCAAGGAATTCGATGCCCTGCCGTCGGGCGAGGCGGTGTTTGCGAGCAGCACGCGCAAGCGGGCCTTTGCCGCCGGGGTGGAGGGCTACCTGTCGATGCGCTACAGCACCTCCGGAGCGATCCGCTGGGAGGATGAAATCGATTACGCGCCGGTGGCCGCCGTGATGGACGGCAAGTCCGAGCACCTGATTGTCGCCGGCAAGGACGGCAAGCTGCGCCGTTATTCGGTGAAAGACCACCATCCGGAAGCCGGTTGGCGGGCGTATTTTGGCAAGGTGTGGTATGAGGGTGGCGCGGGTCCCGTCTACCATTGGCAATCGAATGGCGGTACTGACGACTACGAGCCGAAGCTTTCGCTCATGCCGCTGATATTCGGCTCCTTGAAAGGCACGGCCTATGCGCTCTTGTTTTCCGTTCCGGTGGCCTTGCTGGCGGCGGTGTTCTCCGCGGCTTTCCTGCCGCTTGGCATCAAGCGGGTGATCAAGCCGGTGATGGAAATCATGTCGTCGA
The DNA here is from genome assembly GCA_965650215.1 of uncultured bacterium. Taxonomy (GTDB): domain Bacteria; phylum Verrucomicrobiota; class Verrucomicrobiia; order Verrucomicrobiales; family Akkermansiaceae; genus Luteolibacter. The sequence continues at coordinate 557 of CBFGOB010000343.1, forward strand.
TCCCTTCGGTCGTGCTGGGTTTTCTCGCAGGCTTGTGGCTGGCACCGATCCTTGAGACCCGCGTGCCGTCGGTGGCGCTGATGATCCTGATGGTGCCCGCGGGGGTGTTGCTGGTGGGTGCGTTGTGGTGCCGGCTTCCGATTGCCGTGCGCAACCGCTTTGAGGGCGGCCGCGAGTGGATGATGGTGATGCCGGTGATGTTCGGCTTCGCCTGGTGTGGCTGGGCGCTCGGCCCCTGGCTCGAGTCCTGGCTGTTCATCTACAAGGATGCTGCCACCGGCAAGCAGATCGCCGATTTCCGCCTGTGGTGGCCACAGGCCACTGGGGTTTCTTTCGAGCAGCGGAACTGTCTGGTGCTGGGGTTCATCATGGGCTTTGCGGTGATTCCGGTGATTTTCACGATTGCCGAGGACGCCTTGTCCAATGTGCCCAAGTCGCTGACCGCCGCATCGGCCGCATTGGGAGCCAACCGCTGGCAGGTCGTGTGGACGGTGATGCTGCCGGTGGCTTCGTCCGGGATTTTCTCCGCGCTGATGATCGGATTCGGCCGTGCGGTGGGCGAGACGATGATCATGGTCATGGCGACCGGCAACACGCCGTTGATGGAGTGGAACCTGTTCAACGGCATGCGCACGCTCGCTGCCAACATCGCAGTCGAACTGCCCGAGGCACCGGTCGGTTCGACCCATTACCGCACCCTGTTCCTCGGAGCAGTGGTGCTTTTCCTGATGACCTCGGTCATGAACACCATCGCCGAGCTGCTGCGTCAGCGGCTGCGCGAGCGCAACAAGATCGTTTGACCCATGGAGCCCAAGCCTGATCCAGATTTGACACCGTTCCGGACCACCGGCCGTTCCCGCAAGGGCGAGCCCTGGGTCTGGTTGACGGCTGCCGGGCTGAGCCTCGGCATTGTGATGGCGCTCGGCTTGCTGTTGCTGATCACCGTCAAGGGCCTGTCCTCGTTCTGGCCGCGGCGCATCGATGTGATCGACCTCAAGCGCGACGGAAAGGTTGAGCGCGTGGTCGGCTACATCAGCCAGGAATCGCTGCGTCGCGACGGCGAGGGTGGCGAGCACGAGCAGATCCAGATTTTCCGGGGAAACAAGGATCTCTTCGGTCAGGCCTTCGTGTTTGCCGACCGCCGGGACATCACCGGCATGAGCCGTCCCGAAGGGCTGATGCTGGTTGAGCGGGTGGAGTTCGGCCCGGCGATTTGCGAGCCGCTGGCGCTGTTGACGCCGGCCGGACGCATCGAGGCCGGTGATCCGCGATTTGCCGGAGCTCTGGAGGAGGCGTTGGAAAAGAGCAAGCGGGTGCGATCGCGCACGCTTGACATCGAGCGCAAGCAAATCGGCAGAAACAGCCGCGAAATGGAACGCCTGACAAGGGCGGAGAAGAACCAGGAGGTCGATCCTGCCGAGGCCGAGAGCCGCCGCGCGGAATTGCAGAAGGATTTCGTCCGCCTGCAAGAGGAAGCCGCCGCCGAGCGCTCCGCGGTCGAGGCTTACGTCCTGTTAGGCCGCGTCATCGGCGGCCGGGACCAGGTCGAGTATCCCGTCAATGGCCTGCTCGGGGTTTTTGAATCGAACCGTGCCGGGTTTTTCCAGCGTGCCGGCGAGACGCTGCACCGGATCTGGAATTTCCTTTCCGACGAGCCGCGCGAGGCGAATACCGAAGGCGGTGTGTTCCCCGCGATTTTCGGCACGGTGGTCATGACGCTGGTGATGACCCTGTTTGTGACACCGCTGGGCGTGATCGCGGCGATCTACCTGCGCGAATACGCCAGACAAGGCATGCTGGTGCGGATTGTGCGGATTTGCGTGAACAACCTCGCTGGGGTACCATCGATCGTCTTCGGGGTCTTCGGCCTGGCATTCTTCGTGTATTTCGTCGGCAAGGGCATCGACCAATGGTTGTTCGCCGACAAGCTGCCGACCCCGACCTATGGCACGCCCGGGATCCTGTGGGCATCGCTCACGCTGGCGGTGCTGACGCTGCCGGTGGTGATTGTGGCCACCGAGGAGGCCTTGTCGGCGGTGCCGCGCGGGGTGCGCGAGGCGGCGCTCGCCTGCGGTGCGTCGAAGTGGCAGGCGATCCAGCGGGTGGTGATTCCCGCATCGCTTCCCGGCATCCTGACCGGGGTGATCATGGCGATGGCCCGCGGTGCGGGCGAAGTGGCGCCGCTGATGCTGGTCGGTGTGGTCAAGCTCGCTCCCTCCTTGCCGATCGACGACATCGCGCCGTTCATCCACCCGGAGCGCAAGTTCATGCACCTCGGTTTCCACATCTACGATTTGGGTTTCCAATCCCCCGATGCCGAGGCGGCCAAGCCGATGGTGTTTGCCACGGCCCTGTTGCTCATCCTGATCGTACTGATTCTCAATCTGACGGCGATCATCATCCGCAACCGTCTCAAGAAGCGTTTTGCAGTGAGCCATTTCTGACATGTCCGACCTTCCCGCCAGTCCCCGGCCCGACTTCATCCATGTGGAGGATTACAACTTCCATTACGGTGCGAAGCAGGTGCTGTTCGACATCAACATGGAGATTCCCGAGCGCCAGGTGACGGCGCTCATCGGTCCATCCGGCTGTGGCAAGTCGACCTTGCTGCGCAACATGAACCGGATGAACGACCTCATCGACGGCGTCAGGCACGAGGGTGACATCCGTTTGAACGGGGTCAGCCTCTACGATCCCAACATCGAGGTGATTTCGTTGCGCAAGCGGGTGGGGATGGTGTTCCAAAAATACAATCCCTTCGCCAAGTCGATTTACGAG
>CBFGOB010000344.1:0-3326 GCA_965650215.1 uncultured bacterium
AAAGCACCCGCTTGACGCGCTCGGCCTCCTCGAGAATCCGCACGCGCGCCACCGCATCGAGGGATCCGGCATCCAGCCCCTCCAGCACATGATCGTAGATCAATCGGTCGAGGTCATCCCCGCCCAGGCGGGTGTCGCCGTGGGTCGCCAGCACCTGGAACACCCCGTCCTGCATTTCGAGGATCGACAGATCAAAGGTCCCACCACCGAGGTCATACACCGCCACCCGCGATCGCTCGCCGAGCTTGTCCAAGCCGTAGGCCAGCGCCGCCGCCGTCGGTTCATTCAAAATCCGCACCACCTCAAGCCCGGCCAGCTCGCCGGCCCGCTTGGTCGCCTGGCGCTGGGCATCGTGGAAATACGCCGGCACCGTAATCACCGCCCGCCGGATCTCCTGCCCCATCCGCCACTCGGCAATCCGCTTCATCTCCTTCAGGATCTCGGCGCTGATTTCCTCCGCTGTCCTGCCCAAGACCCTCGGCAAACCGTCGGCTCCCACGTCCACCGGCACGGCAAAGCCTTCCTCCAGTTCGTCAATCCGGCGGCCCATCAGCCGCTTGATGCTGGTGACCACCCGGCCCGGGTCGGTCACGCGCCGCCGCAGGGCTGCCGCCCCGACCTCGATTTCCCCCTGGGGACCACACCACACGACACTCGGGGTGATCCGCTTGCCATCGGCATCCGCCAGCAGGATCGGAAACCCGGAATCGACGACGCCCACGGCGGAATTCGTCGTCCCCAGATCAATGCCCAGAATCATGTCGCTCATCGACGGCGACTCTCGGGGCGCAATCCGGCGGCGTCAACGCCACGCTTGCCCGAAACCCCCGGTGGCCTCAGCCGCCGATGATGCGCAGCGTGCTGGCCTCATCCAGCGCGTGGCACAGCCGGTAGCCTTCCCCGTGGCTGGGGATCGCCATCAGCAGGGCCTCGCGCTCGAAGGGCGACGGGAAATCCAAACCAATCAGGGCACGGCCGATCCGCTCGCCACTCTGCCGGTAATTGAAGTAGCACAGGTTGGCATTGCCCTGGATCCGCTGCTTGAGGAAATCCCGCAAGGCCCCCGGACGCTCGTAGAAATCCAAACGCAGGAAAGCCGGGAAATGCAGCAGGTCGCCACGCAGGGGAATCGCGCGGAAGCGGATGTCCTCGGCATCGCGGATCTCACGCCAACGCAGGCCCTTGGCATTCAGCTTGGCCTCCAGCTCGACCAGTTTCACCGGATCCTCCGCCCCCAAGGTGAACACCGGCCAGGCCTCGCCGTCGGCGGTCTTGCCATATTGGAAATCGGTGATGTCGAGCTCGTCGAAACAGGAATTCAACAGATCCAGCATCGTGCCCGGACGTTCGGGAATGCAGACGGTCACCGTGCGGGTCGTCTGACTCGCCGCACCCACCGACTGCGCCACCAGGCCCAATTGCAAAAAATCGATGTTCGCCCCGCACAGCACCACCAGCACGCGCTTGCCCACCCACTGCTCACGCTCCTTCCACAGCCCCGCCAGGCCCATCGCCCCCGAGGGCTCGGAGACACAACGCAAGCCCTCCCACATCACGCGGATCGCATGACTGACCTCGTCATTGCTCACCGTCACCACCCGGCCGAGCAGCTCACGGCAGATTTGGAATGGCAACTCGCCGGCCTGACGCACCGCCGTGCCGTCGCAAAACAAATCGACCTGCCCGAGCTGCACCGGCTTGCCAGCCTCCAAGGCGGCCTTCATCGAGGCCTGACCCTCACCCTCCACGCCCACCAGCTGGATGTCCGGCCAGTAGGATTTCAACCAGCACGCGACGCCGGCCGCCATCCCGCCACCGCCAATCTGCAAAAAGGCGGCATCAAAGGGCCCGTGCCCGGAAAGCACGACCTCGTCGGCCAAGGTCCCCTGACCCGCCATCACCAACAGGTCGTCATAAGCATGGACATACACCGCGCCGGATTCCGCTTCGTCGCGTTTCGCCGCATGCACGGATTCATCATACGACTCCCCGGACAAGCGGATCTCCACAAAGCCACCACCGTGATGCATCACCGCCGACTGCTTCACCTTCGGCGTCGACAGGGGCATGTAAATCCGTGCCTTCACCCCGAGCGACTTCGCCGCCAACACGACCCCCTGCGCGTGATTGCCCGCCGAGGCGGTCACCACCCCGCGCTTCATCTCGCCCGGCCCGAGCAGCGCCATGCGGTTGCAGGCACCCCGCCACTTGTACGACTTCACCGCCGACAAATCCTCGCGCTTGATCCAGATTTCCGGACCGGGACCGGGCAGCACCAGATGCTCCATCGGCGTCGGCGGACCGAACTTGTACACCCGCTCGCGCGCACGCAGGATTTCCTCATGCAAGCGACGCTCCAACGGCAAATCCCCGGTTTCCATGCGCAGGACTCTGCCACGGACACGGCCCGCCCTGCAAGGGCATCATCGCCTGGCAAGCCACGTTCAGATGGCCACACTCTTGCTGCAAACACCTCAGCAACGGCGCATGCCCTTGGGCTGCGGCCATTCGCTGATCTCATGGTCCGGCGTGCAAGACCCCGGACGCAGGGACTCCGGATGACCGGTGAACAGGGCCGTCTTGAATCCGACCGCCGCGGCCGGCACGATGTCCTGCAGCGGATCGTTGCCAATGAACAAGGTCTCGGCAGGCGCAATGCCCCGGCACGCCAAACGCTCGGCCATGGTCTGGAACAACTCGGCGGACGGTTTCGCCATGCCGTGCTGATAGGAAAGAATCGTCAGCTCGGGCGCGAAGAACTCGCGGACGCCGCCCAGCGCCCTCAGCGTGTTGCACTGGCCGTTGGACAGCAAGCCGAGCGAAACCCCCGAGTGCGCCAGACGCCGGACGAAATCCGCCGCTCCGGGCATCGGCTGCGACGGACGCACCTCGGACTCCAGCGCGATGACCAGGTTGGTGATGTCCTCGTTGGCCGGCAGGCCGAGGATCTCGCGCCAGACGACCCGCAGATCCACCTCGGGATGCGCGCAATCGGACTCCTTGTGATGGCGCATCACCGCCTCATACAACGCGGTGGTCGGCGATTCCGGCGGATCGAAGCCGAATTGATCCAACACATCCTGCAACAATCCGTCCATCGACGGGTTGGGCTGGCAAACCCCGCCGGCCGGCGCGATCAGCAGGGTGCCGTAAATGTCGAAAATCACCGCGCGATACTGCGACCAGGTCGCGGGCTTCGGCGGCGTCACCGAAGTCAGGAAATGGAAGGCTTTGGGATCGAGGTAAGCATTGAGCACCCGTTCCGGTTCCAGAAAACCCAGCTCACCATCGGCAAGGGACGGCTTGGCGACCTTGGCCAAATCCTC
>CBFGOB010000345.1:0-3320 GCA_965650215.1 uncultured bacterium
CATTCGTGGTTAAAAATCTCTTCAAAATCCAAAATCCACCTCTATGCCTTTCATTTCATTTCTCGGCTGTGACGGATCGGGCAAGTCGTCGGTGATCCGCGGCTTGCACGAGCGGCTCGCGGCCGAGGGCCACGAGGTCACGCTCGGCCATTGGCGGCCGAGGGCCTTTGCCGCGGATACGAACGACAATGCCCTGGCGAATGCAGACAACCCGCACGGCCAGGAACCCCGAAGCCTGCCGGGCTCGATCCTCAAGCTCGCCTGGCTCTGGCTGAACTGGCAGATCGAGTGGCAACGCCACTTGAAGCAGGCCGCACGTCGCGGGTTCCTGATCTTCGACCGCTTTCACATGGACCTGCTGATCGATCCACGGCGGTACCGCTACGGCGGTCCGGCATGGCTGGCACGCCGGGCCTGTGCCTGCATGCCCCAGCCGGACCGGGTCATCTTCCTCGACGCCCCACCCTCGGTGCTGCTTTCGCGCAAGTGCGAGGTCAGCGAGCAGGCACTCCTCACCTCCCGCGAGCGCTATCTGAAGCTTTGCAAGGATCGTCCCGGCTTCCATGTGATCGATACCGACCGGCCGCTGGCCGAGGTGATCGATGAAGTCCACCGTCTGGTGATTTCCCACTAGCATGTCCAGTCCCCTACCCTTTTCCTGGAAAGAGGATCTCGAGCGCACGCTCGGGCGCATTGGCGCGATCGCGACCGGCTCCACAGAGCTGATCGTGGTCAATGCCGTGCAACGCGTGGCCCTTGCGTTTCCCGATGACCCCGGGATCAGCAACCTCGTGCTCGCGCTCTATCAGCCGAAGCGCCTGACCGGCAGGGCCTTCAAGGCCGCGGTCGGCCTGATGAATCGGATGCATGCCTATCCGCGCTGCCACCGGCACCAGCCCGGGTCCACCGTGCTGCCCGAGCTTGCGTGGTTGCAGGATGCCGCGCGGGCCGGAACGATCGGCTTTCTCGGTTGCAACCCGAGCCACGGGCCGCGCTGCATCCTGGCTGGCATCCTGCCCGACAGCGGCGAGACCTTCATTGCCAAGCTGGGGCTTGATGAAAGCGCCCATGCGGTCGCGCACGAATGCCGGATGCTCGCGGAACTGGGCGGCCGCTATCCCGGGATTCCAAGGCCCCTGGGCCAGCAGCAAGGCGGCGATTGGTTCGTGATGCGCCTGCCGCACCTCGGCAATGCTTCGCCCCACACGATGTCCGCCCCGGGGATCAGCGATCTGCTGCAATCCTGGGCCAGCGACCGGCGCACGAGGCTCGGTGAGAGCCCCTGGGCCAGGGGATTGATCCGCCAGGCTTGTGTCAGCGGTTCCTTGAGCGGATGGCACGAGCGGATGGAATCCATCTCGATCGGCGGGGCTTTGGTCCATGGCGACTTCGCCGTATGGAACCTGCGTTACACCAACGAAGGCATCCGCGCCATCGACTGGGAGTGGGCCGAGCCGGAGGGAGTTGCCGGGATCGATCTCGTCCACGGCCTGCGTCAGGAAGCCTACATGATCCGCAGGCTTTCCGCATCGGCCTCGATTGCGTGGATGCTCGAGCAGGCGCGGACCCCGGCGTGGTCGGCTTATCTCGATCGCGCCGGCTGGACCGGCCATCTCGAAGACTGGCTGCGGCTCGGACTCCTGCACAGCCACTATCGCGCCAAGAACGACAGCTGGGACCTCCTGGAACATCTCGGGATCCATGTGGAATGAGAAGAAAAGTTTGAACCACGAATTTCACAAATATTCACGAATGGAGGCAAAGCCACTTTCCCGATTTCTCAACATTCGTGTCCATTCGTGCAATTCGTGGTTCAATAAAATCCCATACCCAAAGTTCCACCAGTATTCACGAATAGAGGCAAAGCCACTTTCCTCATTTCTCAACATTCGTGTCTATTCGTGCAATTCGTGGTTCAATAAAATCCCATACCCAAAGTTCCACCACTTCACGAATGGAGGCAAAGCCACTCTCCTAATTTCTCAACATTCGTGTCTATTCGTGCAATTCGTGGTTTAAATCTTCTTAACCCATCCGTATCTATCAGTAATAATCCGTGGTTCTCCTGATCATTCACAATGAAAATTCTCCAAGTCTTCAATCGATACCGCTTCCGCGGTGGGGAAGAGGCATGGGTGGACGGGATAGCGGGGCTTCTGGGCGACCAAGCGGTGGTCGACGAGCTGCGTTTTCAAAGCAGCGACTGGACCGGCCCAGGCCGGCCTTCACTTCTCAAACAAATCCTTTTGATCGGCGACAACCCGGAATCTCGGCGCGCACTGCGCGAGCAGGCCGAGCGCTTCCGGCCGGATGTGCTGCTGTTTCACAATGTCATTCCCGTCGGCTCGCTCGGCCTTTACTTCGAAGCCCGTCAGCTCGGGATTCCGGTGCTGCAATACACCCACAACTTCCGCCCCTTCAGCCCGGGTGGCACGCTGTGGGATGGCAGGCAGGTGCTCGATGCCGCCCTCCACGGCAATCCCTGGCCGGAGATCCTCCACGGTGCCTGGCAGGGCTCGCGCCTCAAGACCGCCATCCTCGCATGGCATCTCCAGCATGCGATCCGCAAGGGCCTGCTCGACTGCGTCGACCACTGGCTGGCCATCTCGGACTTCATGCGCGATTGCTTCATCGATGCCGGCATCCCCGCCGAGCGGATCACGTCGATGCGACATTGCTTCCATGCCCCTGCCCTGCCGGAAGCGGACACCGAGGGATGCGACTACCTGTTCCTCGGACGTCTGGTTGCGGAAAAGGGTGTCATCACCCTCGTCGATGCCTGGCATCAGCTCGAACAGCGGCTCGGGGATGCCTGCCCGAGGCTCATTCTGGCCGGCGACGGACCGCTTGAGGAAGAGATCCGCAGGCGTGCGGCGTCGATGGGCAAGGTCAGCTGCGTGGGCTTCGTCGATGGCGTGCGCAAGGCCGAGCTGCTCAAGACCTGCCGGGCGCTGATCGTTCCCTCGATCTGGTGGGAGCCCTTGGGGCTGAGCACCTATGAAGCCTATGCGGTGGGGCGGCCGGTGATTGCCGCCCGTTCCGGGGCCTTGCAGGAAACGGTGATCGAGGGTGAGACCGGCTGGTTCCATGAGCCAGGGAGTGCCAGGGACCTCGCCCGCGCCATCATGGTTGCCGAGCAGGCGGGCCCGGAACAGCGGACCCGGCTCGGCCGCGCCGGCCATCAGTGGCTACTGGACCACGCCCACCCGGACGCGTGGAAGCGAAAGTTCCTCAGTCTCTGCGAGAGGATGAAGTGTTAAGTGTTAAAGAGTTCAAACCACGAATTTTACGAATATTCACGAATGTGGCAAAGCCACTTT
>CBFGOB010000346.1:0-3314 GCA_965650215.1 uncultured bacterium
GGTTGGGTTCCTGCGAAGGTGGCGAATTTTCTGAGTCATGTTGTCAGGCTCTTGTATGACCATCCAATATCAAGGCTTTAGCGACACGAATAATTGCCCATAAAACCTGTTCGGACATTCATTCTGGTAGCAATCCACGACCGAATCAACGCATCAGGGCATTTAGAAATACTTGCTGAATATCTCAAGATTCACTCGAAGATGAGCTTTCAAGATATTCGTTCATTGGATAATCCCCAGGCAGCGAAGTGCGGATTGGCAAATCCGGCCTTACCATAGGCAAGCAGCGTACCGTCCAGAGTCATCACTGCCCCGCCAGCCGCGCGCAGGACCGCATCGCCGGCCGCGATATCCCATTCCATGGTTCGCCCCAGGCGCGGATAGACATCCGCTTCGCCCGTGGCCACGAGGCAGAGCTTGAGCGAGGAGCCGGCGCTGGTCTGTTTGGCGACCACCCGGCCAGCGAGGAATTCGGAGAGCGCCTGGGCATCGCCATGGGAACGGCTGGCCACGACGGTCAACCCTTGCGGCGGTACGGCACGACAGGCGATCGGATGCCGCTTACCCGCAGTCTCGGTAAACGCCCTGCCCCCGACGGCACCGGCGAACAGCCGGTCGATCGCTGGGGCGAGTACCACGCCCAGCACCGGCCGAGCCTTGTCGATGAGGGCAATGTTTACCGTGAACTCGCCATTGCGGCTGATGAACTCCTTGGTACCGTCGAGCGGGTCGACCAGCCAGAAACGCTCCCCGACCTCGGGAATCACTCCGGATGATGCCTGCTCCTCCGACACCACGGGAATGTCGGGTGTGAGTCGCGCCAGAGCCGCGAGGATAACGGCCTCGGCGCGCTCGTCTGCCTCGGTCACCGGCGAGCTATCCGCTTTGCCGCGAATTTCGAAGTCGGTCGAGTAGATGTCCATGATGCTGTTCGCCGCTTGCCGCGCGACGGGCAGCAAGGCCTCCAGCAACTCGTCGAGTCTTGATATATCGGTCACGATGCTAATCCTCCGATGGGTAAACGAGCGCCGGCCAGGTCCAGAGCCGGCGCCGCTCGCTAGCCGAGCAGAATCCCGCGTTTTCTGAGTTCGTCGATCACCGCATCGGCCGACTCCTCGATGGACTGGGTCGTGGTGTCGATGCGCAGCTCCGGCTGCTCGGGCGCCTCGTAGGGAGAGTCGATACCGGTGAAGTTATTCAGCTCTCCACTTCTGGCCTTCTTGTACAGCCCTTTGACGTCGCGCTGCTCGGCCACCTCCAGCGGTGTGTCGACGTAGATCTCGAAGAACTCGTGGTCCTCGACCAGGTTTCTGGCCATGCCCCGCTCGGAGCGGAATGGCGAGATGAACGCCGTGATGACGATGAGGCCGGCATCCACCATCAGCCTGGAGACTTCCGCGATGCGCCGGATGTTCTCGACACGGTCGGCGTCGGTGAAGCCCAGATCCTTGTTCAGCCCATGGCGAACGTTATCGCCGTCGAGCAGATAGGTATGGTGGCCACTGGCATGCAACTTCTTCTCGACCAGGTTGGCGATGGACGACTTGCCGGCGCCGGACAGACCGGTAAACCAGAGGACGCAGCTCTTCTGGCCTTTGCTGGCCGAGCGGGCCGCCTTGTCCACGTCGACATGCTGCATATGGATGTTGTTGGCGCGGCGCAGTGCGAAATGCAGCAGGCCCGCCCCGATGGTGTTGTTACTGAGGCGGTCGATCAGGATGAACCCGCCGGTGTCGCGATTCTGCGCGTAGGGATCGAAGGCAATCGGCCGGTCGAGGCTGATGTTGCAGACACCGATGGCGTTGAGCTCCAGGGTTTTCGCCGCGGTGTGCTCGAGCGTGTTGACGTTCACCTGATACTTGATCTCGGTGACGCTGGCCGTGACCGTCCGGGTACCGATCTTGAGCAGATAGTTGCGTCCGGGCAGGAGCGGCGTCTCATGCATCCAGGTGATGGTGCATTCGAACTGATCGGCGATCTCGGCCGGTGCTGTCGTGGCGGAAATCACATCGCCACGGGAGATGTCGATCTCGTCATCGAGGGTGAGGGTGATCGACTGACCGGCCACCGCCTCGGGCAGGTCTCCGCCCATGCTCACGATACGGGCCACGGTGCTTTCCCGGCCCGAAGGCTGTACGCGGATCCGGTCGCCCGGTTTGACCTTGCCGCTGGCAATGGTGCCGGCAAAGCCGCGGAAATCCAGGTTCGGGCGATTGACCCACTGCACCGGCAGGCGAAAGGCGGCCTTCTCGTGATCGGCTTCGTCGATCTGCACCGTTTCCAGGAACTGCATCAGCGTGTCGCCCTGGTACCAGGGCATGTGCTCGCTGGGAGCGACGATGTTGTCGCCCTTGAAGGCGGACATCGGAATGAAGGTCACAGCGGTGATGCCGATCCTGCCGGCGAACGCCATATAGTCCTCGACGATCTCGCGGAAGGTCGTTTCCGAGTAACCCACCAGATCCATCTTGTTGATCGCGACGACGATGTGGCGGATGCCCAGCAGCGAGACGATGTAACTGTGGCGGCGGGACTGGGTCAGGATTCCCTTGCGCGCATCGACCATCAGAATGGCCACATCGGCGTTGGAGGCACCCGTGACCATGTTGCGGGTGTATTGCTCGTGACCGGGGGTGTCGGCAACGATGAACTTGCGCTTTTCGGTGGAGAAGAAGCGGTAGGCGACGTCGATGGTGATCCCCTGCTCGCGCTCGGCGGCCAGGCCGTCGACGAGCAGGGCGAAGTCGATTTCGCCGCCCTGGGTGCCGAATTTCTTCGAGTCGGCTTCGACCGCCGCGAGCTGGTCGTCGAAGAGCATTTTCGATTCGTAGAGCAGGCGCCCGATCAGGGTACTCTTGCCGTCATCCACACTGCCGCAGGTGATGAAACGCAAAAGGCTCTTGTGTTCATGCTGCTTGAGGTATTGGTCGATGTCGCTGGCGATCAGCTCGGAAACGTGTGCCATCAGAAGTACCCCTCTTGTTTTTTCTTTTCCATGGAAGCCGCCGAATCGTGGTCGATGGCGCGGCCCTGGCGCTCCGACGTCCGGGTGAGGAGCATTTCCTGGATGATCGCGGACAGGCTGTCCGCTTCCGACTCGACGGCGCCGGTCAGCGGATAGCAGCCCAGGGTGCGGAAGCGGATGTTCTTCATCATCGGCTGCTCCCCGGCCTTCAGGGGCATGCGCTCGTCGTCGACCATGATCAGCGTGCCATCGCGCTCGACCACCGGACGCAGTGCCGAGAAGTACAGAGGAACGATCGGGACGTTTCCAGCTGGATGTATTGCCAGATATCGAGCTCAGTCCAGTTCGA